>NZ_FRCR01000006.1 GCF_900142995.1 Caldanaerovirga acetigignens
TCTGCTGTTCCAAAACCCGCATACTGGCGCATGGTCCACAGCCGGCCCCTGTACATGGTGGGCTGAATTCCGCGGGTAAAGGGATACTCTCCCGGAAATCCCAAATCTTCTACGTAGTCCATTCCCTGCACATCTAATGGTGTATACAAGCGGTTTACTTCTAAATTGGAACCCGTGTGAAATCTTTCGTATCTCTCTGGCGTCTTTTCTATTACTTTTTTAACTGTAGAATTTTCCCATCTTACCTTCTCTTTTTCAATTCTCTTGAGGGATTCCTTGTCAAACATAGACAGCCCTCCCAGTTAATACTTTCAAGTATTATTATTTCTATATAAATGGAGAAAATCCTTTATTTTTGTATATTCTCAATCCCTCCCCGAAATAAGGGAGGGATTGAAGAAATTTGCTATATCCATCCTCTTAGTTTTAATGCTTCGGTAATTCTTTTAATAGCCAGCATATAGGCAGCTTCTCTCATATTAACATTGTATTGTTTATGGATATAAAAAACTTCGTTGAATGCTTTAACCATGACCTGTTCAAGCCTGTTGTTTACTTCTTCTTCGGTCCAATAAAAATTCATCAAATTTTGGACCCACTCAAAATAGGATACCGTTACGCCTCCTGCATTGCAAAGTATATCCGGTATAACCAAAACACCCTTTTTGTAAAGGATTTCGTCGGCTTCCGGTGTTGTCGGGCCGTTTGCCGCTTCACCTACGATTTTTGCCTTTATGTTGGCTGCATTGTTGCTTGTAATCACGTTTTCCAAAGCGGCTGGCACCAGTATATCTACATCGAGCTCCAGTAGTTTCGCTCCCGATATTTCTTTGCTTCCAGGAAAACCTTTTACGGTTTTATTTTTCTTTTTATATTCATTAACCGCTTCGGGGTCTAAGCCATCGGGATTATAAACACCACCCTGGGAATCATTTACGGCAACTATTTTGCAGCCTAACTCATATAAAAGTCTTGCAGCGACACTGCCGGCATTTCCGAATCCTTGAATTGCCACAGTGGCTTTTGTAAGATCTAAACCTATTTTTTTTGCCGCTTCGCGGATGGTAAAAGTTGCTCCTCTAGCTGTTGCTTCGTTTCTTCCTAAAGAACCTCCTAAAACTATGGGTTTTCCAGTTACCACCCCAGGAGTGTTATAACCTTTCAACTGGCTGAATTCATCCATAAACCACGCCATGACTTGCGCATTTGTATAGACATCTGGAGCGGGTATATCTTTTTCAGGTCCGATTATTGGACTTATTGCCCTGAAGTAACCACGACTCAATCTCTCCAATTCTGATTTAGATAGTTCTTTAGGATTGCAACGAACGCCGCCTTTGCCACCGCCATAAGGAATACCCACGACTGCACATTTAAAAGTCATCCATGCAGATAGGGCTTTTACTTCGTCCATGGTAACATCGGGATGAAACCTTACGCCGCCTTTTGCAGGGCCCAACACTGTGCTGTGCTGGGAGCGATAACCAATGAAGGTTTTTATGCTGCCGTCGTCCATCCTAATAGGGATCGATACGGTCAGGACCTTTTCGGGTTCCTTAAGAACTTCATAGACCGATTCTTCAACTCCTAGTTTGTCACAAGCAATTTTAAGTTGTTTTTGCACAATCTCAAATGGATTTAATGTTTCGGCCATAAAAAAAGCCTCCCTTTTTATATTTTAACAAAGGGTAGTTTAGGATAAATTTTCGACTAGACTGCAACCAGCATAAAAGGCCTTGATGTTAAAATTCTCTGTGCCTTTAGGGACTCTATTTAAAATAGCCTTTTCTGCTGCCTGCCGCGATACTACTTTCGTCAACTCTGTAATTACCCCAACAGCAACAATATTAGCTACCATACTTTTTCCAATATCTTTTCTTGCGGTTTCAATGATCGGCAGTTGTATTATTTTATTTGAAGTGTCCGCTTCCTTTATTGATGAATCCAATATTATTATTCCATCTTCAGCCATATTGTCTTTAAATTTATGGAACGCTTCATCTGTCAAAGCTAGCAAAATTTGTGGCCGCGTAACCTTTGGATAGTCAATTTCACTACTGCTTATTACTACTTCAGCGCGACTTGCACCCCCCCTTGCTTCGGGACCGTAGGATTGAGATTGCACCGCATTTTTGCCGTCCAGAATGGCGGCTTCAGCCAATATAATTCCTGCTAAAATAAGCCCCTGGCCGCCCGAGCCGCTAAGCCTTATTTCTATCCGTTCTTCCACTTTCATTCCTCCCTTTGTGCCCGCTTAATTATTTTCATATATTCTTCTGTATACTCAGGAGCATTGATTTCCGCAAATTCTCCAATAACTATCTTGCTTGCCAGTTCTTCTTTTGTCATCTTTTCAGCTGATTTTGCAGAAACTGTATTGTCTCTCAATATTTCCATCATTCTTACGGGAGAACCTAGTTTGTTTTTGCGGCCGAAATAAGTAGGACAAGTGCTTATTGTTTCTACAACCGAAAATCCCTTGTGCATAAGGGCTTTCTCAATAAATTTTATGAGTTGCGGTACATGATAAACCGTTCCCCTTGCTACATAAGTGGCGCCTGCTGCTTCTGCTAATTTGCAAAGGTCAAAGTTCCTATCTATGTTCCCGTAAGGAGCAGTTGTAGCGTAGGCGCCTACGGGAGTTAAAGGAGAATACTGGCCGCTTGTCATTCCGTATATGCTGTTGTTGAAAACGATAGTTGTTATGTCTATGTTTCTTCTGCAGGCGTGTATAAAGTGATTGCCTCCAATAGCTGCACAATCGCCATCCCCCGTCAACACTATCACTTTGAGTTCGGGCCGCGCAAGTTTTATACCTGTTGCAAAGGCCAGCGCTCTACCGTGAGTGGTATGAAGGGTATTGAAATTTAAGTAGCCGGGGGCCCGAGATGAACATCCGATTCCTGATACGATACATATTTTATCTTTATCCAATTTTAAATTGTCAATAGCTCTTACCAACGCACCTGTAACTATCCCATTTCCGCAGCCAGGACACCAGATATGAGGAAGTTTATCTATTCTATAATATTTTTCCAAACTTTTACGCATTTTTATTTACCTCCCGAACTTTAGCGATAACTTCGTCGGGATTCATCAATTCCCCGTTATATTTATTAAGCCCGAAAATGTTAAACTTGCCCTCGCAGGCCGCTTCTACTGTTTCTATTAATTGCCCGAAATTCATTTCGGCTACAATTACATTCCGGACAGTCGATGGCAATTCTCGAAATGCTTTTTTGGGAAACGGCCATATTGTCTTCAAACGTATTAAACCAACTTTCTCCCCTTCGCTTCGTAATATTTTGACAGCTCTTATGACAGAACGAGCAGTGGATCCGAACGAGACTATTATGGTTTCGGCATCTTCTGTGAAATGATTCTCATATTCTACTATCTCGTCTATGTTGTTGTAAATTTTCCTCATCAATCGCGTTATCAAATATTCAGTAACTTCTGGTTTTGTGGAGGGGAAACCAGTTATATCGTGGATAAGACCTGTAACGTGGTAGGGAACACCTTCTCCGAAGTTTACCATAGGAGGTATTCCATCGCCGTCATAGTCCTGATAAGGGTTGTAAATGCTAATTTTTGACAAGTCAACCTTCTTCCTGTTTATGATCTTTAATGAGGCTGGATCAGGCAATTGAACTTTTTCTCTGAGATGTCCCACAACTTCATCCATCAAGAGAATGCAAGGAACGCGGTATTTTTCCGAAAGATTAAAAGCTCTTACCGTCAAATCGAAAGCTTCCCTGACGTAAGAAGGAGAGAGCACTATAATGGGATGATCGCCATGGGTTCCCCATCTAGCTTGCATTACATCTCCCTGGGCTGGCAAAGTAGGTTGCCCTGTGCTAGGGCCTCCCCTTTGAACGTTTACAATTACGCACGGCACTTCGGTAAGACATGCGAAACCGATGTTTTCCTGTTTTAAAGAGAATCCCGGACCACTAGTAGCTGTCATAGCTTTAAGACCTGCAAGCGAAGCTCCGATTACGGCTCCCATGCTGGCTATTTCATCTTCCATCTGTATGAACTTTCCACCGACTTTGGGAAGCTTTTCGGCTGCAAGCTCTGCTATTTCTGTAGAAGGAGTTATAGGATAGCCGGCATAGAATCGCATACCGGCGGCTATAGCCCCTTCAATACACGCTTCATTACCCTGCATTAATCTAGGTATACTACTCATTGCTATCCTCCCCTTCTACGACTATGGCAAAATCAGGACACCTCAATTCGCATAGCATACACCTTATGCACGCTTCAGGATTTGCCACAACTGGTTTGTCGTTGTCTGAGGAAAATACTTTTTTGGGGCAAAAAGCAATACAAATTCCACATTTCTTGCAGGCTCTTTCATCAATCGTGATTCGAGCCGATCCTTTAGTCACTTTGTCACCCCGCTTTTATAAAGCTGGATATTTTCTACACTGTATTATGTATTCTAGACAATAGAAAATTATCCTTCTGTATTTTGAGAAAAAAAATAAATATACTAAAAAACCTGAACTATTGTATACACAGCATCTTTTAGTATATTTCGGTGTTAAATATGCTTTTTTAGTTGTTTTAGTTGAAGCACATATTCATAAGGAACGGGTTGGCTTCCCATTATTAAAGGTTTACCGTGACAGTCAGACCCTCCGGTCATCAGTAAACTGTATTTCGCCGCAATGCTTTTGTAGTATTGTACTTTTTCCTCATCATGGTCCTTGTGGTAAACCTCGATTCCTTGAATACCATAATTTATTAAAGATTTAACTATACTTTGATTTTTTACCTTTCCTGGATGGGCTAGGACAGGAATTCCTCCACTTTTTTTTACTATGTCCACGGCATAGTAAGGCGTTATTTTTTCTCTAGGCACGTATGCTGGTTTTCCCTTATCCAAATAAAACTCGAAGGCTTCTTCTATAGAAGATACAACTTTTTTTTCCACAAGGGCCATAGCTACATGAGGCCTCCCAATGGATGCACCAGATGCTTTTGCGATTATATTTTCAAAGTCTATTTCAATGCCCAAATTTTTTAGTTTTTCAATTATCCTCTTAATGCGTTCTATGCGCTCCTCTTGCAATGCCCTTAGCGTCAATTTCAAAATACTGCTTTTCCAGTTGATGTAATATCCCAAAATATGTACTTCTTCTTCTAAATAAAATGAGTTTATTTCGATTCCCGGAATTACTTCGAAAGATGAATATTCTTTGGCTCTATTTAAGGCAGGTTCTATTCCTTCTATGGTATCGTGGTCGGTAATGGCTATTGCCCGCAATTTCAACGAAAATGCCTTATCAACTGCTTGTTCAGGTGTCAAAGTTCCATCGGAATATGTGGTGTGGATGTGAAGATCGACTCGCATGAGTTTCCTCCCGCGGCTATGCTAAGATTATTTACATGATAGGGTTGAAAGATTCTCTTATTAAGGCATCATCGGGGTTCAACGATAAGCTTGATAGCAGTCCTTTGCTGACCATCTATTTCAATATCAGTAAAAGCCGGTATACATATTAAGTCGATTCCGCTTGGGGCTACAAACCCTCTAGCAATGGCTATTGCTTTTACTGCTTGATTTAAAGCTCCGGCACCAATTGTTTGAATTTCTGCTTTGCCGTTTTCTCTAATCACACCGGCGATGGCTCCAGCTACCGCATTGGGATTGGACTTTGTTGAAACTTTCAATACTTCCATAAATTGATTCCTCCTTGATATAATTAGCTTATTAAAATTATTCTATGTGTCTGGAGAAATTCCTGTTTAATTTAACAAGAATTTTTATTATTTAATAATTAATCTTTGTATTTTCATTGCAAGACCAGTTTCTACATCAATTTCTACGACAATAGCATTAAGCTGAGAAGTCCCTTTTGCTACCTCAAATCTTGTCGGCATTTGAGTTAAGAATTTCCTTATAACAGGCTCTCTTTCGATGCCTAGAATACCATCGTAAGCCCCTGTCATTCCCACATCAGTAATATAAGCTGTTCCTTTGGGAAGTATCCGCTCGTCAGCAGTCTGAACATGAGTATGAGTTCCAGCTACTAACGAAACCCTGCCGTCCAAATACCAGCCGAGCGCCTGCTTTTCCGAAGTGGCTTCCGCGTGAAAGTCGACTACAATGATATTGGTGAGCTTTTTTAGCTTTTCAAGTTCTCTGTCGGCCGTTCTGAAAGGGCAATCCAGATCTGGCATGAAAACTCGACCCGATATATTTAAAATCCCTATTTTTACAGTTCCATCTAATTCTATTATTTGCGAACCCCTTCCTGGAGTTCCCGGAGGATAGTTGGCCGGACGCACCATTCTCAATTCTTCTTCTATAAAATCGAAAATTTCTTTATTGTCCCATACATGATTGCCCATGGTTAGAAAATCAATGCCATAAGAAAAGAGTTCTTCTGCTATCTTTTTCGTTATACCATTGCCTCCGGCGGCATTCTCGGCGTTAGCAATCACAAAATCGACACTGTATTTACATTTTAATTCAGGCAAAACTTCTTTTATTATCTTTCGACCGGGTCTTCCTACTACATCTCCAATAAACATTATGTTCAATGTTTTCACTCCTTGCTTTATATATTTGCAAAAAAAGTGCGCAAAACATGCGCACTTTTATTTTGCGTACTCGGTCGCTCTAGTTTCTCTTATTACATTTACCTTAATTTGTCCTGGATATTCAAGTTCCTCTTCCACTTTTTTTGCGATGTTTCTTGCAAGTTCTATTGCCCCTAAGTCGTCTACTTCGTCTGGTTTTACCATTATTCTAATTTCACGACCAGCCTGTATGGCGTAAGCTTTTTCTACACCTTTAAAGGAATTGGCAATTTCCTCTAGTTTCTCAAGTCTTTTAATATAGGCTTCTAACGTTTCACGTCGTGCACCAGGCCTTGCAGCTGAAATCGCATCCGCAGCTTGAACTAATATGGCCTCGATAGTCGTTGGTTCAACGTCATTGTGATGGGCAGCAATGGCATTTACTACTTCTGGTGGTTCACCGTATTTTTTAGCAAGTTCTGCTCCTACCAACGCATGAGGACCTTCCATATCCTGGTCTACGCTCTTTCCTATATCATGCAATAAGCCTGCACGTTTTGTAAGCTGAACGTCTACTCCTAATTCTGCAGCCATTGTTGCAGCTAAATGAGCAACTTCTATAGAGTGTTGGAGCACATTTTGTCCGTAACTGGTTCTAAATTTGAGCTTGCCGAGATAGCGAATAAGGTCGCTGTGAAGGCTATGAATGCCCACATCAAAGGTTGCCTTTTCTCCTTCTTCGCGTATAATATTTTCAATTTCTTTTTGGGCCTTTTCAACCATTTCTTCTATTCTTGCTGGATGGATTCTACCGTCTATTATTAACTTTTCAAGGGCAATTTTTGCTATTTGCCGCTTGATTGGATCAAAAGCAGAAAGGATGACGGCTTCGGGGGTGTCATCGATAATCAAATCTACCCCTGTTAATGTTTCGAGGGCCCTTATATTTCTGCCTTCTCGTCCAATTATTCTACCCTTCATTTCATCATTGGGAAGGGTTACTACAGAAACTGTAGTTTCAGCCACATAATCGGCAGCGCATTTTTGAATAGCGTAAGAAATTATTTCCTTTGCCCTCTTTTGGGCTTCTTCCCTAGCTTGTGTTTCAATTTCTTTAATCAACATTGCCGCTTCGTGACGGACCTCTTCTTTTATTTTGTTTAACAGGTAATCTTTTGCTTCTTCAGAGGTCATTCCTGAAATTCGCTCAAGTTCGCTCAACTGCTTTTTATGAAGTTCGTTAGCTTTCTCGAAAAGCTTGTTTACCTCAATTTCTTTTTTAGCTATAGCATCCTCTTTCTTTTCTAACATTTCCGCTTTTCTTTCTAAAGCCTCTTCCTTCTGAAAAAGGCGTCTTTCCGATCGTTGAAGTTCATTACGCCTTTCTTTTAATTCTCTTTCAAAATCGTTCTTTAACTTTAAAATTTCTTCCTTTGCTTCAACAATCGCTTCCCGCTTGATTGACTCGGCTTTTTCCTGAGCTTCTTTTATAATTTTTTCTGCTTCTTTTTCGGCTGATGCAATTTTAGCTTCAGCAATATATTTTCGAAGCGAGTATCCGATTAATAAGGACAATAATCCGGAAATAGCTGCATATATTAGTGTATTGATACACATTCACCTCCTTAAATAAATATCCCAGATATCTAGACATAAAACAAAAAACCGAGGGGAACTCGGTTTCACGTAGGGTAGTGCTCTAAATTTAATTTATTTCGCGCCCCCAAACCTCCCAAGTTTGCTGTGAGTTAATGTATGAAGCTTCTTAAATTTTATTTTATACCTTTTGTATATTACTGTCAAGCACAAGCCAGTCTTTCCAATTATTGCTTGAATCTTTTTAAGCATTTTCTTTAGAACTGCAAACTGTTACGACGCTTTCTCCGTCTTTTATTTCGACTTTGTAAGCTAAGTCAGCAATTTCGCTCAAAAATTGGTTATGGGTGACCATTATTATCTGTCTTTTGAAAACTTTACTAATCTGTTTTAAAAAATATGCAACGTTAGCTATGTATTCACTGCTTACATGCTTTGCCGGTTCGTCAAGAATGATGGGGCCGTTTACATAGGTGTTGCTGCATTGTATTATTGCAATTCTCAAAGCTAAAGAAATTACATCGACGATTCCGCCGCCCCTTGCATCTTGCGGTTTTGTTATTACGCGGGTATCTCCATAAGATGAAACCACGTAAAATTCAGCTTCTGGTCTTCCTCGAACTTCGCTGAGTTCTATTTTAAATTCTATATTTTCTCCAAAAATGAATTGCAAACAGCGCGTTACCAACATTTCGATTTGTTGCTTTACCTGTTCTCGAGCGTAATCAGAGGTCTTTTGGAGTAAAATCCTCACCTTTTCCAGTAAATCGATTTCTTCTTTTAACCTTTCAAGCTGTCTTATTTTATTAGCCTTTTCTTCCTCCAAACTGTCCTTAATTCTTTTCCTTACCGTGTAGTCCAGTATAAGTTTTTGGGTTCCACTTTCTATTCTTTCGATTAATTCTTCCATTCCCTCCATGGTAGCCACTCCTATAATTCCTCAGGGAGTAATTTTTTAGCTTTTTCTATCAGAGAATTGATTTCCCGGCTCAAGTTTTCTATTTCTGTATCTAAATTTTCTGGTTTAACGTTCAGTTTATCAAGCTCATCTAATATCTGCTGTCTTTGCTTTAGGAGTTCTTCGAGGCGAGCTTCTGCCCTATATCTCATTGCCTTGGCTTTGTCTATTTTTGTTTTTAATTCCTGGATTTCCTTTTCGGGATCTACGTTCATTGATCATCCCCCGCTTTTTAATATTTCGGCCGCTATCTGGTCAGCTCTAGCATCATCTATGGAATTCATACAAGTGGGGCACTTTGAAAGTTTTCTTAGAAGTTCAGCATATTTTGATGCGAGTGATGTTAGGTCTTTATTATTTTGCATGATAAAAGCCCGCCCTTTAGTGATAGAAGCTTCGACTTCGTTTAAAGCATGCTTATATGAAATAAGACTGGATAGTTTTTGATTCAGTGAACTTGCTTCATTTATGAAGTCATCGAGCTTTTCAATAGATTTAAATTTTTCCAGTTCAAGATTTAATCGGTTTATTTGACTCTCTACTTTGCTTTTCATTTCTTTCGCCTTTTTTAGTTCGGAGAGTTTTTCGCAGCTTCTCTCTAATTGGTTGACCAACAAAACTGTATGATTTAAATCCCTGGTTTTTTCCAAGACTTTTTTAAATGTCGATATTTCGCCATCCATTTTTACGATAATTTCTTTTGCTGCTAGCAATTTTTTCAACCGAAGATAAAACTCGTAAGCCCGATTGTGGTAATAGGAGGCTTCTTCTAACTTTTCGGTCTTTACGATGTTGTTTTGTTCCTTATTTATTTCGTTTTCAATAGATTTTAACCTTAGCTTGCGATCGATGAGATTGGTTTTTACCTTTATAGCGAAATCGATCTTTTCCACAAGGAATTCTGCTTGCGAAACAGTTTCCAGTTTTTTCAAAGTTGCTTGCAAAGTTTTTATTTCTGCGTTGCACGAAGAAAAAATGTCTTTTATAGTTGTTAATTTTTTATACAACAGAGCTTTTTCTCTAAGTTCTTTAACGATACTTTGGAGTGTATCTATTTTCTGTTTCAATAAAGGTAAGTCTTCGTAATCTTGCAGTTTTAGATTTATTTCTTCTATCTCACCTTTAATCGTTTTGCTCTGTTGTTCGGCATTCGAAAGGTCGTTGATTGTCAATCTTTGAGCGGCGTCTATAATATGAATTCCTATAAGCCTGCCGAGCACTCTAGCTCTTACACCGGCATTTTCCGATAACAAAAAAGGACCGTCTAGTTGTTCGGCTAAATTAACAGTGCAGGTCGAATCTTTGTCCAAGTATATTTTAGGTATACCGTGACCCTTAGTGATTTCTACCGGAACCACATTTCCAAAACCTTCAAATATTTGTTCTTTGCCGTTTTTTATTAATATATATCTATTTTTATTGTTTGATCTTTCCCTTGTTATAACCGTTCCGTCATCCATTTCAAGCGTTACGCGACATAAATTGCTACCCACAGATATAAAGTCTGTACCACGTGGTTCGTTATACAAAACCCATTTGAGAGCCCTTATTATGGCGCTCTTTCCCTGATCAGTGGGACCTAATATCACCGTTAAACCTTCGTCAAAAGTAATTTCTGTATTTTTATGGGATTGGAAGTTATTAATTTTAAGTTTTTTTATAAAACCCAATTAGCTCACCCCGTAAATATCGCTGCCATCTTTTTGTGAAAGCATCTCTTGGGCTTTCCCTATTCTGCACAGAGCTTCTTTAACTATTCTGGCGTCCATATTTTGTTTTTTTGTTAACTGTTCCACAATAGCGGTAATGTTTGTAAAATTGTATTCGCCGGTAGAATTTATAACTTGGACAAACTCCGCTAGCTTTTGTTCCCTGAAAGAGTTCTCTTCCAGTTTTTTTCGATCAAAAACTTCATGTCCCGGGCGAGCGCATTTTAAAATTCTCTTTTGTACCTCGATCCCATCTTTTGTGACGTTTAACAAAATTACCGCCGGTATTCGCATCAGTTCGGACAGGGTGCCATCAATGCGTGCAATACTCCCCGGGTTTATAAAATATTTGTTTTCAATGTTTATGATGCCGAATCCTGCGTGATAGTGGCCACTTAGTGTTATGTCGGCTTCCGTTGCCAAAATATCTTCTATCAGCGTATGAGAAACCCCCGGGATAAATGGTTTATCGAGAAGCATTCCGTGAACTAAGTGTATTGCGAAATCAATATCTTCATCTTTTTTGATACAATAGGCGAGCCTTTGATTTTCTGAATCTATTCCATAAAAAAAGTGTTGTCCCGTTAGTTGAATTTTGATTCCTCTATCGTTGAAAAATATTTTTTCGCCGGGATTTATCAGTTTAATAATACCAGCAGAATCTAGAATGCCTAACATAGTGCGGCTTATAGTAGAAGGGTTTTGGCCGTATATATCGTGATTGCCAGCTATAGCATATAAAGGTGGTTTTAGGTCTTTCATTAAAACTACAAAATCTCTTACTAAAGATGGCGATACATCGGGTCTGTCGAAAATATCACCTCCATGAAGCACTACATCAACGTTCTCCTCGTGAGCGATATTAATCAATTCACGTATTTTTACGCGCAAAGTTTCGTAAAAATTATCCGTACGGCTTTGAGGTCCGGTACCCCTTATGTGAGTGTCGGTGAAAAACAAGAAACGCATATCATGATGTCCCTTCTTTACTGTCATTCGCTTTGTTAGTATCAGATTTTATAAGATTATATTTTTCCTTTACCTTAAGCTCTATGGCATTCAAAAGTTCAGGGTGTTCCTTTAAATACTGTTTGGCGTTTTCGCGACCTTGCCCGATGCGTTCCTTTTCATAAGAATACCATGCGCCGCTTTTTTGTATTATGCCCGCTTCGGTGGCAAAATCTAAAACGCAACCTTCCCTTGATATTCCTTCCCCGTGCATTATATCGAACTCGGCACTTTTAAAAGGCGGAGCCACTTTATTTTTAACAATTTTTACCGAAGCTCGGCTACCTATAACTTCGTCGCCTTCCTTGATAACGCTGATTTTTCGAACTTCCATCCGCACCGAGGCGTAAAATTTCAACGCTCTTCCTCCTGGTGTAGTTTCCGGATTGCCGAACATGACTCCCACTTTTTCTCTCAGCTGGTTTATAAATATGGCTACCGTTTTTGACTTACTTATGGAACCGGCTAATTTCCTCAAGGCCTGTGACATCAACCTGGCTTGCAATCCTACGTGGGCTTCGCCCATTTCGCCTTCCAGTTCTGCTTTCGGTACTAAAGCGGCGACGGAGTCTATTACAATCACGTCTACGGCACCGCTTCTTACCAGGGCTTCGGCTATTTCCAAAGCTTGCTCTCCTGTGTCCGGCTGGGAAATGAGTAGGTTATCCGTATCGACTCCCAATTTGCGGGCATAGACCGGATCTAATGCGTGCTCTGCGTCTATAAATGCTGCGGTTCCACCGGCTTTTTGCGCTTCGGCAATGATATGTAAAGCCACGGTGGTTTTTCCAGAGGATTCCGGCCCGAATATCTCGATGATTCTTCCCCTTGGCACCCCACCAACTCCCAGGGCAATGTCCAAAGAAAGGGCACCGGTAGGTATGACCTCGACGCTGAATTTAGACTGGGCTTCGCCCAACCTCATTATGGACCCTTTTCCGAATTGCCGTTCAATCTGGGCCAAAGCCATTTCCAAAGCCTTCTGTTTTTCCAACAAGAAAATCCCTCCAAACGCATGTTCTCAATAAATTTATATAACAATAAACTTTATGTGTCAAACATTATCTTTCAGGTCGGTCCTGTAAATTTCCGTATATACCGGTCCGTTTTTAAACAATTGGCTTTTCATGAAGTAAATTTCTTTTACTAAAAAAGATGCTGAGAAATCTCTTTTGCGCAGGAGAAGTGTTGTATCCACAGTGGACTTAATTCTCCCTATTGTAAGGTGCGGAGAAAATGGTTTAGCATCAAAATCAATGTTTAAAGATCGCAAGGATTCATCTATATCGCGTTTTAAGCTGTAAAGTTCCTCGCTTTTTTGTATCCCTATCCAGAATACTTTTGGATTATTTTCATTAGGGAAAAAACCTGAACCGTACAGGTTCAGCACGAATGGACCACGACGTAAAGATATTTTTTCCAACGCATCACAGACAAGAGGCAGTTTGCTTATCGAAAGTTCACCCAAGAAGGCCAGAGTTATGTGATAATTTTCTTCGCTAACCCATTTTATACCCCTCATAAATTTTAAGTTATTCACAAATTGGGAAACACAATTTCTGGTAACGGGGTCAAGTTCTATGGAAATAAAACATCTTACGGTTTCCAAACTTCGTCCTCCTCATGATATTTTAAAAGATTTTTTCTCAAAAGGTGCAGTGCGGCATTAGCAGCCCTTTCCTTTATTTCGGATCTGTTGCCGGAGAAAAAGTGCTTTTCCACGAAACAACCGGAAGAGTCCGTATAGGCAATATATACGAGACCAACAGGTTTTTCTGTTGAACCACCTGAAGGCCCGGCAATCCCTGTTATCGAAAGGCCAATGTCCGTTTTAGAAATCCTCTTTACGCCTTCTGCCATTTCAATTGCTGTTTGCTCGCTTACCGCACCGTATTTTTCTAGAGTTTCGCTTCTAACAAAAAGAATCTCCTGTTTAGCTCTATTGCTGTAGGATACTATTGCTCTGTCAAGACTCTTTGAGATGCCGGGAACTTCAGTCAATTTATGGGACACAAGGCCACCCGTGCAGGACTCGGCAATCGCCAATGTTTTATTTTGTTCTAGCAACAACCGGGCGACCACATCTTCTATTTTTTCGTCATCGAAAGCGTAAAGATATTCACCAACTCTTTGTCTTATTTGAGATTCTATAGGGGCAATTAAACTCATGGCTTCTTTTGCACTGCCTGCTTTTGCTGTGATCCTTAAAGTTACCTCTCCCATTTTTGCCAGAGGGGCTATCGTTGGATTGGTTTGATTTTCCATTAAATCTTTGATTTTTTCTTCCAGCGTTGATTCTCCTATCCCGTAAAATTTCAGTACCCTAGAGAGTATTACCGCGGAAGTTTTTTTCGACAGTAAAGGGACTACATAATCTTTAAGCATGGGTTCCATTTCGAATGGAGGCCCCGGGAGCATAATGATCGTTTTTCCATCTTTTTCCAAAATAACTCCCGGAGCAGTACCTTTTTGATTCGGAATGGCCTTTGAACCTTTTGGCAGCATGGCCTGCTTCATGTTGTTTATTGGCATCTCCTTTTGCCTTTTTTGAAAATATTCCCGTATTCTATTTAGGCTCTCCTCATCTAATACGAGCGGAATGTTTAAATATTCGGCTATCGTCTCTTTAGTTAGGTCGTCTTGGGTCGGACCCAATCCGCCTGTCAAGATGATAACTTCAGAGCGATTCCATGCAGTGTGAAAAACTTCCATCAAACGTTTTTTGTTATCTCCGACCACTGTATGGTAATATACGTCTACCCCGATTTTCTGCAGTTCCTGAGAAATTATTTGTGCGTTAGTATTGACTATTTGACCTAATAAAAGTTCAGTACCCACGCTAATTATTTCCGATTTCATGAAACATCACCTTTATAAAAGATTCTCCATTTTTTTTGCTAACCCTTTTTTAAAATTAAGCTACTTTAAAATTTTTTAGGTCCTTTAAAAATCTTCTAAAGGTCTCGCCGTCTATTTTTTCGTTTTCCATAAGATAATCGATAATAAGATTTAGGTCTTCTTTGTGCTTTTCTATAATTTCCTTAGCTTTTTCTTTTTGAGCATTTATTATCTTTGAAATTTCCCGATGAAGCTCTTTTAAAGGTATTGAATCTCTATCAACGATACCCATTTCAGACATTCCTGAAAATACTATTTTTTTGGCCAGTTCAACTGCATGGTCAATGTCTCCCGAGGCGCCTGTGCTGCTTTCGCCTAAGATTACTTCTTCAGCAGCTGCTCCAGCCAGCGCAATAGCTATTTCTGTTTCCAAATGGTTTCTAGTATAAAGATATATATCTTCTTCTTGTTTTTGACGCATATAACCTAGAGCTTCTCCTCGCGACGTTATCGTTATGGTAGATACCGAATTAGGCTTGAAAAATTCGCTGATTAGAGCGTGGCCGCATTCGTGAACTGCGATGCGTTTCATTTCAGCTTTTGTGGGTTTCCTTTTCAATTTTTCGCCCATTATCACCTTATCGATAGCTTCCATAAAATGGCATTGTCTTATTACTTTTTCTCCCGCACGTCTTGCGAGGATAGCTGCTTCATTACAAAGATTTTCTAGATGGGCACCGGAAAATCCAAATGTTTCCTTTGCTATTTGCTCCAAATCTACATCTTCAGCGAGGAGCTTGCCTTTAGTATGCAGTTTTAAAATCTCGAGTCTCCCATCTTTATCGGGAAGGTCAACTTTTACTATTCGGTCAAATCTTCCGGGCCTTAAAATAGCCGGGTCTAAAATATCCGGCCTGTTTGTGGCGCCGATTACTAATATTTTCACATCATCATCTTTAGCCGACAGTCCATCCATTTCTACCAACAATTGGTTTAAAGTCTGATCATATTCCAAATGATTGCTGTTTTTCCCTCTGACACCTGCTATGACTTCAATTTCATCGATAAAAATTACGCAATGCTTTTTGGAATTCTTTCGGGCGAGTTCCCTAGCTGTTTTGAATAACTGCCTTACCCTTTGAGCACCTACTCCTGCGTATAACTCTATGAATTCGCTCCCCGAAACTGAAATAAAAGCAGAATCGATATAATTAGATGCAGCTTTGGCCAGTAAAGTCTTTCCCGTACCAGGAGCACCTGTGAGAAGGATGCCCTTCAATGGTCTTATACCCATTTTACTAATTTCATCATAATTTTTTATAAAATCCAGTGCTTCTAACAGTTCGTTCTTTGCAGTCTCTTGACCTCCAATATCTTCAAATGTTATTGCTTTACCGACATCAGCAGGTTTTGCCGAATTTTTAATAATACTTGATTTATCCACGTAATTTTGCAGCACGTACGCAAGAAGCCCTATCACAGCCAAAGGCAATGCATTTATTCCGTTTGCAAAAAGAAATATCATGACTGCCAGGATGACGCCAATTATTATTTCAAAGGGCAATTTTTCTCCCCTCCCAAGCAAATCTATTGCATATTAATAATTTTATAGAGGACATCATGATCGGATTTTATTTTCAAGTAGAGATTTTCATTGTCGAGAAAAACTCCGATATCAATCTTATACTCGGTTTCGAGTTGGTCAAGCTTCGCTCTCATTTCTGTAAATTTGCCCGTTTTTATCCCCTCGAAAATCACGAACTGAACCTTTTTTGTATATATGTTTTCAAGTAATTCGGATGGTGTATTTATAATTTTTACGGTAAAGGGTCTTCCTTTGAGGATATCGGAAGCGGTGTCTTGAATATCGTAGTATACGCCTGCTAAGTTGTCTACGTCTTTAAGACAGATTTCTAGGTTAATTTTACCGGCTTCTTTTTTTATATTGACTTCTTTTACGTATTCTTTTTGCGAAAAAGTTTTAATAAGTGGATTGAAGGCTACAAACCTGTTAAACAATTGCTGAGCACTGAACAATAAAAAAAGTGAAAGAAAAAAAGCTGCAAAAGCATAAAAAGCCTTTTTTTTGTCGAGAACCAAAAACTCTCACCTCAATCAAAAGTCATGTTTACATAAAATAATTATATCATACTGTTTTTCTCATGTCATAAAAGTAAAGAAGGCATTTTATGGGAATGCCTTCTTTAAAGAATTTGCACAGCTTCACCATATAGGTCGTATTCAAAAGCCTTGGTAACTTTAACCTTGCAAAATTGGCCGGGTTCGCACTTATCTGCGGTAAAAATTACTGTGCCGTCGACTTCTGGTGCGTCTTTCTGCGAGCGGCCGATGAATAATTTTCTTTTTGAATCGTAATTTTCGGCAAGTACAGTCAATATTGATCCCACTAATTTCTCGTTTTTATTTTTTGAGATATCCTGCTGAACTCTCATCAGTGTGTCGAATCTTTTTTTCTTGATTTTTTCAGGCACCTGCGGTCTTAAAGTGGCTGCGCAAGTTCCTTCTTCTCTGGAATATTTAAAAGCGCCGACCCGGTCAAAATGATATGTTTTGATGAAATTGATAAGTTCTCTAAAATCCGATTCGGTTTCTGTAGGAAATCCAACTATAAAAGTAGTTCTCAGTGCGATATCAGGTACAACATTTCTCACCTTCTCTATGAGTTTTTTAATTTGCTCGGAATTTGTGGGCCTATTCATTAGCCTTAAAATCCTATCGCTTATATGTTGCAAAGGGATATCCAAATATTTTGCTATTTTGGGGCTGCAGGAAATTATTTCCAGAAGTTCATCGTTTATGTGAGTCGGATATGCATATAATACCCTTATCCAAAATTCGCCTTGTACATCCGTCAGTTTTTTTAAGAGTTCTGGGAGCGATGGTTTACCGTACATATCTATGCCGTAGCTCGTGGTATCTTGAGCTACTATATTTATTTCTTTTATTCCGCGGGATACAAGAAATTCTACTTCTTCTTTTATCGAATCCATAGGTCTGCTTTTATATGGGCCTTTTATCAGCGGTATGGCGCAATAAGAGCAACGATTATTACATCCTTCCGCTATTTTGACATAAGAAACATATTTTAATGTATTTACTCTTTTTTTAATATCGTAATCGATTACTGTTTTATTGCGAGTTATATTTAATCTCGATACTTTAACCTGTTCTATCAAATCCGGCAATTTCAAAAAGTCACCTGTCCCGATTACTGCATCGAGTTCCGGTATTTCTTTCAAAAGCTGGTCTCCGTAGCGTTGCGACAAACAACCAGTAGCTATCAGTAGTTTACATTTGCCCCTCTTTTTATATTCGGCCATTTCGAGTATGGTATTTATCGACTCTTCTTTTGCCGAGTTTATAAAACCGCAAGTATTGATTATTATGATATCGGCATCTCCAATCTCGCCAGTTATTGAATAACCTTTTTCCAATAAACTTCCGAGCATATATTCTGAATCGACAAGGTTCTTATCACATCCTAACGATACTAATGCAACTTTGACCTCCACTTTATACCTCCTAAGTTGCCGAGGTTTTTACTCTAATTTTTTCACTTAGATACAATTAATAGTATATAGACCTTTTGACTATAAGTAAAGTAAAGCAAATAAAAATGAGGAATTATTGATTCCTCATTATTAAGAGAGTTTTTGGATAATTTCCGGGAATTTCTATTTCTTTTCCGTTTAATGTAACTTTAACTACAGGAGGGTTTCCTATTTTTATTGTCACCTTGTTTTTTGATTCGAACGACTTTGATTCTCCTTTATTGAGAGTGCCTTCAAATGTGACGATACCGTCCGAGTTTACCCTTATCCAGCACCTATCATTTATTACTTCAAATTTAACATTAATTGAATTTCCTGACACCGTATAAGTTATATTCCGGCCATCATCGCTCGCTAAAGTGATTTGGTTTAATAATTCTTCATTTCTTTCTTCTTCGGTTTCTAAAGTGGGGCTTGTATCGTTTTCTGAAGGTAAATCACTATTGACGGTTGTTTTGGGCGGCTTTAAGGATGTATCCGATTGCGTTTTTAAAAACGAAAGTGTTGTCAATGCAATAACGAAAACAAGTCCTACCAACAATAAAGGTATTTTTGGTACCTTGGATTTAGGCCTTTCTTCATCGATAATAAGTCTTCGGTCTTTTTCTACCGCTGTGTTATCTTGTTGAAATTCCTGCGATTTGGGAGCTGAAATTTCTTTGTATTTTTTTAGAATTTCATTCGAATCAATACCTACCGCGTCGGCGTAATTTTTCAGAAACCCCTTTAAATAGACTTCTCCCCCAGGAATGGCATCGAAATTTCCTTCTTCGATGGCGTTCAAGTACTTAATTCTGATTTTTGTTTCTCGGTTAATTTCTTCGAGCGATATATTTTTTTTAAGGCGCAAATTCTTTAAATAATCTCCGAGTTCTTTCGGATTTTTTACATCATCGAGGTTCATATTACCTCTCACTCCTTAAAGTATATTTCCCAGGTAATAGCAATTTTCCCAATTTTAGTATTATTTTCGACCGCTTGTTTAAGCAGATTCGTTAAAATATTTCTCAAATTGTTCTTTGGTTATCAAAATCTGTCGAGGTTTTGAACCTTCGTATTTGCCTATGAAACCTTTTTCCTCCATTTGATCAATTAGGCGGGCTGCCCGGGCGTAACCTATCCTAAGCTTTCTCTGAAGCAATGAAGCGGAAGCCTGGCCGTTTTCAATGACCACCGACAAGGCTTCTTTGAATAATTCGTCCACATCATCTTCATTTTTAAGCGACTTTTCTTCTTCAAAGTCCGATAATTTTTTTTCGTAACTGGGTTCCATCTGATTCTTTACAAAAGCTACTACCTTCTCAACTTCCTTTTCACTTAAAAATGCCCCTTGGATTCGCATGGGTTTTGCTGCTCCTACGGGGAAGAATAACATATCTCCCTTTCCTAAAAGTTTTTCGGCCCCAGCCATGTCGAGGATTGTCCTTGAATCTACCTGTGACGACACAGCGAATGATATCCTAGAAGGTATGTTTGCTTTTATCAAACCTGTAATTACATCTACCGATGGCCTCTGAGTTGCGACTACAAGATGAATTCCCGCTGCACGCGCCATCTGTGCTAATCTACAAATACTTTCTTCCACTTCTCTGGGCGATACCATCATAAGGTCTGCTAACTCATCTATGATTACCAGGACTTTTGGCAATTTTTCTTGGCTTACTTCATTAAATCTGTTGATTTCTCGTACTCCCTCTTTAGCAAATAATTTATACCTTCTTTCCATTTCCGATACCATCCAGTTAAGAGCTGATGCAGCTTTTTTTGCATCCGTTACCACCGGTGCAATTAAATGGGGTATTCCATTGTATGTGGTCAGTTCGACTACTTTAGGATCTATTAGTAACAATTTTACCTCATTAGGAGATGCTTTGTATAAGATACTGGTTATTATTGTGTTTATGCATACGCTTTTCCCTGACCCGGTGGCACCAGCAATTAATAGGTGTGGCATTTCTGCAAGATCGGCCACCACAGGTTTTCCAGCGATATCTTTACCCAAGGCAATAGTAAGTTTGGATGACGAATTTTTAAATTCAGCAGATTCAACGATTTCTCTGAAATACACTTTCGATACTTCCTTATTTGGGACTTCAATCCCTATAGCGGCTTTACCGGGTATTGGAGCTTCAATCCGAACATCTGGCACCGCAAGGCTCAATGCGATGTCATCGGCTAAATTTACAATCCTGCTTACCTTGACTCCGGGTGACGGTTGGACTTCGTATCTTGTAACCACAGGGCCGAAGCTCACCTGTACGACTTTTGCCTGAATACCGAAGCTTTCTAAAGTATTTTCTAAAATCTGCGCGTTGTTTAACAGTTCTTTTTCATTGAGGTTGTTTTGCTTTGAAGAACCTTTTTGCAGGAGGTTTACGGGAGGAAAATTGTACTCCTGATTTTTATGATGTCGTTCTGCACAAAACGTATTATCGAACGTATTATCGGAAGTTTCACGAGTTTTATTCCTCTCGGTCACCGATTCTGTTTTTTCAGTATTCGATTGTGATGTAATTAATAGATTTTCTTTTTCTTTGATTTTTTCATTCTCATCCAATTTTTCTTCAGTTTCTTCTGAAGAGGTTGCGGCGCTGTTAATAATATGCGGCTTCAGTTCGCGACGTTTTTCTTTTTTTGTATTAATCGAATGTTTTATTATTTCAGAAATCGAAATACCGGTAGATAGAATTATACCTATGCATAAAAAAGTGAATAATAGCACGTATGTACCTGCTGAACCAAATAAGGTAAAAAGAATTATTGCTGAAATTCCACCGATTAGTCCCCCGCCTATTCCATTTTCACCCAGATCTGCACTTTTTCGCATCTTCTCAATAAAGCTCAAATTTTTCATTTCGATATAAGGTTTTATATGTAAAACTACTAGAACTACAAAAATAACTAACAATATACCATAGAGTTTGGGGGTAAATCTGGGAAATTTTTTTCTTAATAGGCAATAAAAGCCCCACATACAAATACCGAGAGGTATAGTAAGAGCTCCTGCACCTGCCAGACCTTTCATGTTTTTCTTTAATATTATTCCAAGCGCTCCAACGGAATCAGTATATAATGATACTAATCCCAAAACTCCGATGCAAATTATTAAAATCCCGTATATTTCCCAGCGGATATCGTTGTAAAACGTACAACTTTTGTTTCTATTACCTTTCACGCCATGACACCCCTATGTTTTTATTCTCCATTTTTGCAAAAAATCCTTTAAAAAAAACAAAAAGGCTTTAAAGCCTTTGACTCGGAATGAATATTATTACATTTCCAGGATATAATTTGGGATTTAGGTATACCGTGGGGTTGCTGCTAATCACGCTGATTATTTTTCCTTTATCCACATCGATTGGTTCCACTAGAATTTTTATATTATCAATTTCTATCTCTCTAAAATCATATTTTCTATCAATTCCATCTAAAACAAGTTCTATAGGTAATACGGTGTACAATATCATTTTATATTACCACCTATAAATTATTTTTATGCCTACTTCTTTCGCTCATTTATGAGTTCTTCCAGCTTTTTAACTGCTTCACCCAAGCCGCCAACTTCATCAATTAGGCCATATCTTACTGCATCAGCCCCCACAAGGACCGTCCCAATATCTCTAGCTAGTTGCCCTGTGTTAAACATTAATTTTCTTAAAGTTTCCTCTTCGATTTTAGAATGCTGCACAACGAATTTTATTACTCTATCCTGCATTTTGTCAAGATACTCGAACGTCTGTGGGACTCCGATCACAAGACCACTTAACCTTATTGGGTGGATCGTCATGGTTGCCGTTTCCGCAATAAAAGAATAATTGCTGGCAACTGCTATCGGAACCCCTATGGAATGCCCGCCCCCCAATACCAAAGAAACGGTAGGTTTTGTCATGCTGGCTATCATTTCTGCGAGGGCAAGCCCTGCTTCTACATCTCCTCCAATTGTGTTTAGGATTATTAAAAGGCCTTCAATTTTAGGATTCTGTTCTATGGCCACTAGCTGAGGAATTATATGTTCGTATTTGGTGGTTTTGTTTTGCGGTGGCAAGATAATGTGACCTTCAATTTGTCCGACTATGGTTATGCAGTGTATATTGCTTTCCGGTTTTGGGATTTCAAGTTGGCCTAGCTGTTGGAGTGTTCCTACCGTTGGGGCCGGCATGCTTTTTTCATTTCCTTCGTTGTCCACATTGGAAAAAAAAAGCATTTATTTTATCATCCTTCCAGATTTTAATTTAATGGCTGCTAGTTATATTAATTTATTTTTTAAATCAAAAATATACAAAAAAGGTATGACCAAAATTTGGCCATACCTTGTAAAGTAACCCTTCGAACGGTCGTTTACGTTAAAAAAGGAAACAGTTTTATAAAACCTTCCGTAAACATAACCAAAGTTGAGTATAAAAAGCTGGAAGATTCCGCAGAAGTTAAGTGATTTTAAGAGCATATATTTCAGTGAGCCTTTTCCCATTAGATATGCCAAAATCCTTCAGCGCTTTTTCAAAAGCGCTAAAAAACTCGAATATCTTTGATACTCGGGCATTTTCACCCATGTGACCTATGCGCCAAACTTTTCCAGCAAGCTTTCCCCAACTGCCAGCCATCATTACATTGTATTTTTTCCATAGATGGTTTCTAAAATCCTCGTCATTTATTCCGTCGGGTATATAAAAAGCGGTTACCGTGTTAGCTTCAGCCCCTTGGGGGGGAAATATTTTGAACCCTGAATCCCTTAAAGTTTCCCTTACAGCTCTACTCAATTTTTCGTGACGTTTATATATCTCTTTTCCTTCTTCTAGCACCGCAGAAGCTGCTTCAGATAGGGCGAAAATATCCGAAATGGGCGGAGTATAGGGAAATATTTTATTTTTGAGCCACATTTGCTTCCATTTCAAGAGATTGGCATAAAAACCCCGAATGGGATATTTCCTCCTTTCAATTTTAATCCATGCATCCCGGCTTATAGAAAGAAATGTAAGGCCCGGTGGAGCCGAAAGACACTTCTGCGACCCGCCTAAAACGACATCAATACCCCACTCATCGGGCTTGATTTCATGTCCTGCAATTGACGAAACCGCGTCCACAACTGTTATCAAACCAGCTTCTTTTAAAACGGGACATATTTCATGGATGGGATTTATCAATCCTGCTGGAGTTTCACAATGGACTACCGTTGCTATCTTAAACCCGCCGTCGCGTTTAGAGAGAAATTTCTTGATATCCTCGGCCGTGATTGGTTCATCGTATTCTTTTTTAAGAAGTGTTACCTGCCCGCCATAAAGCATAGCAAAATCTTTGAAACCCTCGCCAAAGACACCGTTGGCTAAACACAGCACCTCGTCACCAGGTTCTACTAGGGAAGCCATGGCTGCTTCCAGACCTAGAATTCCCTCACCACTTAAAATCAGCACGTCTTCTTTGGTATTAATGATTTTTTTGAGTTTATCACAGGTTTCAACGTAAAAGTCAAAAAAGGCCGGATCAAGGTCTGGGTTAGTAATAGGCCTAGCCATGGCGTTCCTTACTCTCTCGCTGATTTCGGTAGGACCTGGCGTCATTATAAGACCAGTTTTTATACCCATAAATTTTTACCTCCGCTAGCTATCACAATTGAATCAACATTTATTGTTATATTAGGACTTACACAGGTTTTCTCAAAGTAGTTCGAGGGCCTATATATTGGAAATTAAGAAATTGGGATAAAAAAATATTACTTATAGCTCATTTAATCTAGATAGCAAGGATTCTCCCCCCACTTGGAGAAGAAAAAGAACTTTTTTTCATACTTCCATTATTATCGGCAGTATCATTGGTCTTCTGTGGGTCTGTTCGAATAAAAATTTTCCTAACGTATCTCTTACTTGAGATTTTATCATAGACCACTCGGTAATTTTTTCTTCTTGGCATTTTGCCAAGGCCTGCCTTACAATTTCTTTTGATTGTTCCATTAATTCTTCGGATTCCCTAACATAAACAAAACCCCTTGAGATTATGTCAGGGCCAGCAACTACTTCTGTTGTCTCTTTATCTATTGTAACAACTACTATTAAAATACCATCTTGTGCTAACTGTTTTCTATCTCTTAGCACTATATTTCCTACATCCCCTACGCCCAACCCATCAACCATGACTTTGCCCGCTGTAACCTTGCCCGCCAACCTGGCTGAATCTTTTGTTAATTCTATAACTCTTCCATTTTCTGCAATGAAAATGTTCTTTTCAGGAATTCCTACTTCTTTGGCAAGGTTAGCGTGGTGAATGAGATGTCTATATTCCCCGTGAACTGGAACAAAATACCTAGGTTTTACTAAATTCAACATAAGCTTAAGTTCTTCTTGGCTTGCATGTCCAGAAACATGGACGCCCGATATTGCTTCATATATGACTTCTGCTCCCTGTTTGAAAAGGTGATCTATCGTCCTTGCAACCAACTTCTCGTTTCCCGGAATTGGAGTTGCTGCTATCAGCACTGTGTCTCCTGGAATAATTTCTACTTTCTTATGTTCGGACATGGCCATACGAGTAAGCGCCGACATTGGTTCGCCTTGACTGCCAGTCGTAATTATTACTACTTTTTCTTTAGAAAGTTTACTTATATCATCTAGCTCCATCATCAAGTTCTTGGGTATTGAAAGATATCCCAAACTGAGTGCAATATTTACAGTATTTACCATGCTACGTCCCACGACGGCAACCTTTCTTTCAAATTTAAATGCTGCATCGAAAACTTGTTGTATTCTGTGGATGTTTGTTGCAAAGGTTGCAACTATTATCCTCCCCTTTGCCTTGCTAAATATTTCTTCTATTGTAACTCCGACAACTTTTTCTGACATTGTATAGCCTTGGCGCTCGGCATTGGTACTGTCTGAAAGCAGCACGAGCACACCCTTTGAACCTAATTCGGCGAGTTTATGGAGGTCTGCTATCTTCCCATCAACCGGAGTTTGATCGAATTTAAAGTCCCCTGTATGGCAAACAGTTCCTAATGGAGTATGAATAGCTATTCCAACAGAATCAGGGATGCTGTGGTTAACTCTAAAAAATTCCACGGTCAGACTTCCGATTTTCACCGATGCCGGTGGGTTTATTACATTCATGTTTACACTTTTTTTAAATTTAGCTTCTTTTAATTTGCCTTCAACTAACCCCATTGTTAGTTTAGTTCCGTAAATGGGAGCGTTAATCTGTTGTAATACATACGGTAATGCACCTATATGATCTTCGTGACCGTGGGTTATCAGGATTCCTTTTACCATATCTTTATTTTCCACTAAATAAGAAATGTCCGGTATCACCATGTCTACTCCAAGCATTTCTTCTTCTGGAAACATAAGACCGGCATCAATGACGAGAATTTCCCGCTCGTATTGGATTACTGTCATATTCTTACCTATTTCACCCAATCCACCTAAAGGAATGATAAGTAGCTTTTGTTCATTTTTGGACAATAAAAAAACACCTCCATTATTCCGATTTTTGTTTCGATAATTTTTATTTTGTGCTATCTTTCTAAATTGATGTCATCTACATCTAAAATTACAGCATCCGGACCAATTTTTCTAATAGAACTCCATGATATCCTCATATAATTTTTCTCGCCTAGCGAAAAAAATTTGCTTCTCTTGTTAGGTATTAGTAAATACTCAATTTTACCTGACTTTTCATCGATGAGAAGGTCGCAATTACCTAATATACCTAATTTAACCCCTTTGCTCAAGTTTATTATGTCCTTTCCGTTTAAATCTCCTAATCGCATAATCATCCCCCCATAAAATTATTTTATGGGGAGAACTTATTAAAAATAACTCTTTTTATAAACCTGTATGGCCGAAACCTCCGCTTCCCCGTTGAGTTTCTTCTAGAGATTCTACTTCAACTAGTTCTGCCTTGGTTACAGGAGTTATAACGAGTTGCGCTATCCTATCACCCCGCTTTATTGTAAAATTGCTTGTTCCGTGGTTAATCAGGATTATTTTTATCTCACCCCGATAATCGGCATCTATTGTTCCCGGGCTGTTCAAAAGGGTAATTCCATATTTGGCAGCAATGCCGCTTCTTGGGCGAATTTGTCCCTCAAAACCAGGTGGTATCTCAAGTTGTATTCCAGTTGGTATTATTTCGTATTTTCCTGGTTCTATAACTAAATCGTGTTTTACGTTGGCATAGAGGTCCATACCCGAAGCTAATGACGTCATATATTTTGGCAAGGGTAAATCTTCTGCTCCTCTTATTCTTTTAACTTTTATTTTTACAGTGTTCAATAAACGATCTCTCCCTATGTAGGTTATATTTTTTCAATTAAAGTATACATTAATTACCACCGGATTTCAACTCAAGATAAATGAAGGCTTAACTGCCTTCTGAGATAAGATCGCTAACAGTTGTAATTTTGTACCCATTTTGGTGAAGGTTTTTTATGATGGTAGGTAAAGCAGTTATTGTATCTTCGGTTGGATGCATCAGAACTATCTTCCCATTTCCTGCATATTTAATTACTTTGTCGACAATATATTTTGCGCCAGGTTTTTTCCAGTCAATAGTATCAATACTCCACATAACCAGTTTATAATTCAGTGCATTTACTGCTTTTAAAGTCTGCTTTCCATATTCTCCATAAGGAGGTGCAAAAAGTTCGGTTTTAACCCCAATTATATTTTTAATGATTTCTTCTGCTTTTTTTATTTCGTTTACATTTTCATCAAAAGAGAGACTGGCGTGATGAGAATGGCTGTAACCGTGATTTCCGATTTCATGCCCTTTAGAATGTATTAACTTTAGTAGATCTGGATTTTTTTCCGCCCATCTGCCTTCAATAAAAAAAGTTATTTTAACTCCATTTTCTTCAAATATTTCCAGCATTTTGGGTATATACTCATTTCCCCAAGCCACATTACATGTAAAAGCCATAATTTTTTTATCAGTCTCAGCTTGGTAGATTGGTTGCCATAGTACAGGAAGATTTTCATCTGGCATATTTGTCTTTGCAAATATCCAACTTGCGATAAGAATTAAGATGCAAAATACTTTTGCTACATTTCTGGGGATTTTAAAAATATATAACCTCATTATGAGTGCCCCCCTTAAATATCGAAACATAGACTTAGAATTTCATGCTATCTATTATGAATCATACTTTACTTCTCGACTATTTATGACATAAAAAAACATAAACCGATGAACCTCGGTTTATGCTTCTGCTTTGTTCTTATTTTTAGATTGTTTTTCTTGAAAAACATCTTTGTGGGAAAGGTTAATTCTACCCTGTTTGTCTATGTCGGTAACTTTTACCAAAATTTCATCTCCAATTCTTACTACATCTTCTACCCTTTTTACCCGTCCCTTTGATAATTTCGAAATGTGGACGAGCCCTTCTTTTCCAGGGAGAATTTCTACAAATGCTCCAAAATTTGTTATCCTTAAAACTTTACCGAGATATATCTTGCCTACTTCTACATCCTGAGTTATATTTTTAATCATTTCCAGTGCTTTTTTTCCGGCAGCTTCATTAGGTGCTGCTACATATATTTTGCCGTCATCTTCGATGTCAATTTTTACTCCAGTCTCTGAAATGATTTTGTTTATCATCTTTCCGCCTGGACCGATGACATCTCTTATTTTTTCAGGATCAATTACTGTAGTGAATATTCTCGGCGCATAAGGAGATAGTTCGCTTCTGGGACTAGAGATAGTTGCCAGCATCTTTTCTAGGATGTATAGCCGCCCTTCCTTCGCCTGTTCTAATGCTCTTCTCAAGGTGTCTGTATCTATCCCTTTGACCTTTATATCCATTTGAATTGCTGTAATTCCTTTAGAAGTTCCTGCGACTTTAAAATCCATATCACCTAAAAAGTCTTCTATCCCTTGAATATCCGATAGTATAGTTACTTTGTCATCTTGTTTGATGAGTCCCATAGCAATACCGGCTACAGGAGCTTTTATAGGAACGCCAGCATCCATCAATGCCAGGGTAGAACCGCAAACGCTGGCCATAGAGGTAGAACCGTTAGAACTTAAGACTTCAGAAACCAATCTTATCGTATATGGGAATTCTTCTTCCGGAGGTATCATGGGCTCTAAAGCTCTCTCTGCCAATGCTCCGTGGCCGATTTCCCTTCTTCCAGGACCTCTCAACACTCTAGTCTCGCCTGTACTATAAGGCGGAAAATTGTAATGGTGCATGAACCTCTTACTTTCTTCCAATTCCAGCCCATCTAAGATTTGGACGTCACCTAATGCTCCAAGAGTAGCTACCGTCAAAACTTGGGTTTGACCGCGGGTGAATAAACCTGAGCCGTGAGTTCGCGGCAAAATGCCTACCTCACACGAAATAGGCCTAATTTCAGTGCTTTTTCTCCCGTCAGGCCTTATTCCTTCATAGGTTATCATATTCCTTACTTCTTCTTTTAGAATGTTGTACAATACGTCTGCAATCTCTTTTTCCTTTTCAGGGTAGGTTTCCTGGAAATGAGCAATAGTATCCTCATTTACTTTTTGCAAATAAGCTTCTCTTTCCTGCTTATCGTATATTCTTATGGCTTTGAGTATTTCTTCTCTTGCGTATTCTCTTACCGCTTTTTCCAATTCCGGATCTATTTCTTGAACAGTAAATTCCATCTTGGGTTTTCCAACTTTTGCGATAATTTCTTCCTGAAATTGGACTATTTTCTTTATCTCTTCGTGTCCAAAATTTATTGCGTTTATCATATCCTCTTCTGTTACTTCATCTGCTCCAGCTTCCACCATTAAGATAGCATCTTTTGTTCCTGCAACAATAAGTCTCAACTTGCTTTTTTCGTATTGTTCTACCGTCGGATTTATTACGAAATTTCCGTCAACCAAGCCTACCGAAACTGCTCCTACTGGTCCTTCAAAAGGTATATCTGATATACAAAGCGCAATAGAAGCACCATTTATGGCAACAACATCTGGAGTATTATCCTGATCTACGGAAAGGATGGTAGCTATAATCTGTATGTCATTTCTGAATCCTTTCGGGAAAAGCGGCCGTAAGGGTCTGTCTATAACTCTTGCGGAGAGTATAGCTTTTTCGCTGGGTTTTCCTTCCCTTTTTATAAAACCTCCCGGAATCTTACCAACGGCATAGAGTCTTTCTTCATAGTCTACTGTTAACGGCAGAAAATCTACACCTTCTCTCGGTTCTTTTGAGGCCGTAGCCGTAACTAAAACTACTGTATCGCCATATCTTGCGATTACAGCCCCATTAGCTTGCTGGGCCATTTTTCCTGTTTCTATGATAAAAGGTCTACTTGCTATTTCTGTTTTAAAAACTTCCAAGTAAAATTATCCTCCTTTCCCTTAATTGGAAATATAAATTTTTATTCTACATCATTGTTATTATTTCCTTCTTTGAGCTTTTAAAAATTAAAGCGGGGAATCCCCGCATTAACCTATTTTCTAAGTTCAAGCTTTTCTATGACATTTTTATATCGCTCTAAATCTTTTTTCTTCAGGTAATTCAAAAGAGCCCTTCTTTTTCCAACCATTTTTAGGAGTCCGCGACGAGAATGATGGTCTTTCTTGTGTATTTTAAGATGCTCTGTTAATTGGTTAATTCTTTCAGTCAGAATAGCGATTTGCACTTCTGGAGATCCCGTATCGTTTTCGTGAATTTTAAATTTCTCGATTATCTCGCGCTTTGCTTCTTTGTCCAATGCCACTGTTTTCACCTCCTCAATATATTAAAATCCCCTGTAACCCAGTCGATCGTCGGAGGCATCGATTGACCGAGTAAGGGTTCATCAATTCAATCAAAAATTATTATAGCATATAGCGATAACGATTACAAGATTAATATAAGTAAGCCTCGTTCCTTTACTTTTATGTTTAACACATCATTCTTAATATTAATTCCATTATAAAAAATCATCCTCTTAAATATGATCTAATATAGAACGTGCTTTTTCAATATCCATTTTTACTTGCAATAGAAGGCTTTCAACGTCTCTAAATGCCCTTTCTTCCCTTATCTTTTCAATAAAATATACTTCTATTTCTTCGCCGTATATTTGCTCATTAAAATCAAAAATATGAACTTCTAAAGTTATGCTAAAGACATTGGCTTTGCTTTTAAAAGTAGGTTTTTGCCCTATATTTGCTACTCCGTGGTAAAGTTTGCCATTTCGAGATATCAGAACCGCATAAACTCCGAAAGCTGGTTTGATTATGTAAGATGATAGGAAAACATTTGCTGTCGGGAATCCTAATTTTCTCCCTATAGCTTCACCTTTTACTACTTTCCCTCGAATGCTAAAAGGCCTGCCTAGTAACGCCTTTGCTTCTTTCATGTTGCCACTTTCAATCATATCTCTAATTATAGTACTGCTGACAATTCTTCCATTAACAGCAACAGGTGGTATAATTAAGGTTTCAAAACCTTTTTGCAATCCTATAGATTTCAGCTCTTCTGCCGTACCCTTTCCGCCTTTGCCAAATAGAAAATTATAACCGACTACTACTAGTTTCGCATCTAATTTTTCAACTAATATACGTTCAACAAACTCCTCATAAGACATCTGAGAAAACTTCTTAGTAAAAGGTATGAGCAAGAGATTTTTTACCCCATAGTTTTCAATAAGTTTCTTTTTTTGTTCGAGAGAGGTTATTAACGGTGGAGCATCTTTAGGGGATAAAATTTTTAAAGGATGGGGTTCAAAAGTGACAACGAATGATTCGAGGCCTTCTTTATCGGCTCTTGTTACCAGTTCATGTATTAATCTTTGATGACCCAAATGAACGCCGTCGAAATTCCCCATTCCGCAAGCAGTTGGAGTCTTTACTTCTAAAGCATCAAAATTACTGTATACTTTCATCATTCTCAACCTCATAAAAAAGACTTTTGTACCTTAACCAGAATATTTAGCCCTCGATAAAATATTTTTCCCACACCGAGAAATTGTTTTTTTTGATCATAAATTACCGCATACTGATTTTCATTATCCGGTTCGGTTGATATGTTTTCTATAGGAAATTCGGTGCCTTTGAAAAAAGATTTTTCGTTTCTTAATTGAATAATAACGGAGGACATGAAAGTTGAAAGAATTTTGTCTATAGACATAAGGATTTCTTGCGATTTTCCCGATGATACAGAAGCTTTTATATCTTCTAAAGTTATAGCGTGAGATATTTTAAAAGGCCCCAGCTTTGTTCTTATAAGACAAGATAAATGAGCGCCGCAACCCAGTGCTCGTCCGATATCTTCGCAAAGCGTCCTAATGTAAGTGCCTCGGGAGCAGCTTACTCTGAATAAAACCCGTGGTTTTTCATACTTAATGAGCTCTATGGAATAAATTTCTACTGTTCGTGGTTTTCTTTCGACAACAATCCCTTGGCGAGCAAGCTCATATAGTTTTTTCCCCTTGTGCCGCACCGCTGAATACATAGGAGGTATTTGCTGTATTTTCCCAACAAATTTATTAAAAACTTCGATTATAGATGCCGATTCCGTGTTACAATCTTTAGTTTCCAAAACTTTGCCCATGTTGTCACCAGTGTCGGTCGTGACGCCCAGTGTCATTTCTGCGACATACTCTTTCTCGCTGACTTCAAAAAACTCTACCGCTTTTGTAGCCTTTCCAACAAAAATCGGCAGAACACCGGCTGCACCGGGATCTAACGTGCCACCGTGTCCAACCTTTTTTGTACCCAGTTGTTTTCTTAAAAAATCTACGACGTCATGAGAAGTCATTCCAGGCGGTTTTAAACAGTTAATTACTCCGTTCACCGTGATCCCTCTTCGACGTTTTTACATATTCTTTTAAAGCAGGCAAAAAAATGCTCTTTGCTTTTTCCAAGGGGCCTTCAAGAGTACATCCGGCGGCTCGTGCATGGCCGCCCCCTCCAAATTCCTCAGCTATTTTGCTTACATCCACCCATACATTAGACCTCAATCCAACTTTTACTTTTGAATTATCCTGTTCTCTAAAAAGGACTGCCACTTCCACGCTTTCTATTTCTCTTGCAAAATTGATAAAACCATCCGCATCTTCTTCTTTCGCCCCTACTTTTTTTAACATATCTTTCGTTAGCTCCATGTATGCTATTTTGCCGCATTCGGAAAGTTTTAAGGTACCTAATACTTCTTTTAACAGCAAAATCGATGCGTAACTTTTCTTTTCAAAGATTTCTCTACTAATGAAATCCGGTCGCACTCCGATTTCGACCATTTCTGACAATATCTTCAAACACGATGGGGTAGTATTGGAATATTTTATGGAGCCGGTGTCTGTAATAATTGCAGTGTATATGCACGTGGCTATATCGATATCGATTGGCACGTTGAGAGTCTTAACTAAATAATATACCATTTCGCCTACAGCGGACGATTTGTCGTCTATAATATTTATATCTCCGTATAATGAATTGCTTTTATGGTGGTCCAAATTAATTATAAGCTTACAGATCGATCTTAGGTCTTTTTTGAAATCTAGTCTCTCTACATCACCCGAGTCCAAACATATCATAACTTCAGCGCGATCTTTTTCCGGTATATATGATCTTATTTTTTCAGAATGTGGTAGAAAATTAAATTTTGCGGGAACAACATCGTTAATGATAGGCATCACATATTTACCTAATTTTTCCAAAACTGTAGTCAAGGCTAAAATCGAACCCACAGCATCGCCATCGGGCATGATATGCGATGTTACAATAAAAGAGTTATGTTTAAAGATTACATCCGCAAGTCTAGGAAAATCCATTTTTCTAATACTCATCTCCGTTATCATTATTCATATCTTTTAACAATTTTGAAATATAAATGCTGTATTCTATTGATTCGTCAAGTTTAAAATTTAATTTTGGCATAAATTTAAGTCTTACACGATTTGCCAATTCCCGCTTTATAAAACCTTCCGCGTGGTTTAACGCTTCAAGGACATTATGTTTCGTTTCCTCGTCTCCATATATGCTTAGAAAAATCTTTGCGTACCGTAAATCCTTGGATACATCTACTTTCGTTACGGATATTAGACCTTGAATGCGGGGATCTTTAAGTTCGTTGTTGATAATCTCACTTACTGCCTTTTGAATTTCTACAGATACCCTCTCAGTTCTAGAAAATTCCACCTCAATGCCTCCCCGGTTTTCATTATTGTTCCACTTGTTTATTTACAAATGCCTCCAGTATATCTCCTTCTTTGAGGTCGTTGAATTTCTCAATAGCTATACCGCATTCAAAGCCGCTCATTACTTCACGCACATCATCTTTGAATCTTTTTAAAGAAAGTATTTTCCCTTCATATATTACTACCCCTTGCCTGATTACTCTGATGAAAGAATTCCTCGTTATCTTTCCCTCGGTAACGTAACACCCAGCAACAGTACCCACATTCGGAACTTTAAACAGGGCTCTTACTTCAGCTCTTCCTAATATGACTTCTTTGAACTCCGGCTCTAACATTCCTTTCATTGCAGCTTTAATGTCATCTACGGCATCATAAATTACCCTGTAAGTTCTAATGTCGACCTTCTCTTGTTCAGCTAATTTTTTAGCGTTTGAATCGGGCCTTACATTAAAACCTATTACTATGGCATTAGAAGCAGACGCGAGCAATATGTCGCTTTCGTTTATCGCTCCTACCGCTCCATGAATAATTTTTACTTGTACCTGATCCGTCGAACATTTTTCTAATGCAAGTTTTAAAGCTTCTAACGAACCTTGCACGTCGGCTTTTATTATGCAATTGAGTTCTTTTATTTCTCCCTGTTTTATCCTGTCAAAAATTCTATCTAATGAAACTTTAGGAGTAGTTATATTCTCTTTTTCTTTATGGATTTCTTGGTATTTTTCCGCAATCTCCCTTGCCTCTTTCTCGCTAGATACCACTCTTATAACATCGCCAGCACTGGGAACTTCGGAAAAACCCATGACCTCTACTGGAATAGAAGGAGTTGCCGATTTTACCATCCTGCCCCTAGAATCTCTCATCGCCCTTACTTTTCCATAAGCCGGTCCAGCTACTATTGCATCGCCGACCTTTAAAGTGCCTTTTTGCACTAATACTGTGGCCACGGGACCCCTACCTTTGTCTAATTTGGCTTCAATTATTACTCCGGAAGCCCTTGCGTTGTAATCAGCCTTGAGTTCGGCCATTTCCGCAACTAAAAGTATCATTTCCAATAAAGTATCAATTCCTATGCGGTTTTTAGCAGAAACGTTGACGAATATGGTGTCCCCGCCCCATTCTTCGGGTATTAGACCGTATTCCGATAACTGTTGTTTTACCCTTTCAGGATTGGCGCCCGGTTTATCTATTTTGTTTATCGCCACAATTATAGGCACTCCCGCTGCTTTTGCGTGATTGATAGCTTCTACGGTTTGAGGCATAACTCCGTCGTCAGCGGCGACTACCAAAACTACTATATCTGTTACTTTTGCTCCGCGGGCCCTTAAAGCGGTGAAAGCCTCATGTCCCGGTGTGTCAATGAATACTATTGTTTTACCATCTTTTTCCACCTGCGAAGCTCCTATGTGCTGTGTAATACCTCCTGCTTCAGATGCAGCGACATTCGTTTCTCTTATTGCATCCAAAAGCGTCGTTTTGCCGTGATCTACATGTCCCATGACGGTTACAACCGGGGGTCTCGGTTTTAGTTCTTCTGGCCGCGTCTCCTCTTCCTTCTCTAGTTCGGCAAGTTTATCTTCTCTTTCTTCCTCGGCTTCATATCCAAATTCTTTTATTAGTTTCTTGGCCGATTCGAAATCTATTTCGGCATTAATATTTACCATTAGTCCAAAATCCATTAATTTTTTTATCAACTTGACCGGCTCGATGTTTATTCGATTGCCTAAATCTTTGATGCTTATTTTGGACGGGAGAACAACCTTTTGAATTTTCGGTTTTGTGCTTACTTCTTCTGTTTTCTTGGGCGGTTCCGGGGCTTTTGGAGTCTCATTTTTTGTTTTTTTACTGCCTTTTTCTTCTGAGACCAAATCCATTATCAGTTGAGCCATATCATCTTCAAGGCTGCTCATGTGATTTTTTATATCGACGTCCAACTCTTCCAATATGGAAATCAATTTTTTGCTAGATATTCCTAGCTTTTTAGCAAGTTCGTACACTCTAACTTTCGACAATATTCCCCACCTCCGTCGTTTTTGTCGCACCTAGACGCCTTAGTATCTCTTTCGAAAAATTTTTATCGGTAATACCTATAATCTTTCTGGCTTCCTTTCCGATAGATTTTCCCAACACGTCGGATGTGCCGTAGATTATGCAATTTATTCCCTTCGATTTACAAATGCTTTTAAACTTACCTTTTGTATTTAGGGATGCATCTTCAGATACTATAACCAAGAAAACTTTTTTCGACAAAATGGCTCTTTCCACCGCTTCCTGACCCGCTACAACCTTGCCTGCCTTACGGGCAATTCCAAGCAATGGCGGAATATCAAAGAGCCTCACTTTTTATTAAATCCTCCTTCAGCTTTTCTATTGTTTCCTTGCTCACTTCATGGTCTAATGCTTTGGATAGCCTATCTTCTTTTAGTGCCTTTTCCAGACATTTAACGTCTTTGCAAAAATAAGCTCCTCTACCTGAACGCTTTCCTGTAAGATCCAGTTCAATTGAACCTTCCGGTGTCCTTACGATACGGATTAATTCTTTTTTAGGTTTCATCTGTTTGCAACCTAAGCACATCCTCATGGGAATTTTTTTAGGGCTCATTTTCATCCCCTCTTTAACCATTTTTGGGACTCTTTATATCTATCTTCCAACCTGTAAGTTTTGCCGCAAGTCTTGCGTTTTGTCCTTCTTTGCCTATAGCAAGGGAAAGCTGGTGTTCAGGCACCAATACCCGTGCTATTTTACTATCTTCCTCAATTTCTACGTTAATGACCTTTGCAGGACTTAGGGCGTTTGAAATATATTCCGCCGCATTTTTGCTCCATTTTATGATATCTATCTTTTCTCCTTTTAATTCTTCCACCACGGCTTGAACACGAGCGCCTTTCGGTCCAACGCAGGCCCCCACCGGATCTACGTTTTCATCTCTTGAGTGAACAGCCACCTTAGTTCTAGAACCTGCTTCTCTCGCAATGCTCTTTATTTCCACAATTCCTTCGTATATTTCAGGTACTTCCAATTCGAATAATCTTTTTATCAATCCCGGATGGGACCTGGACACTACGATGACTGGTCCTTTGGTTGTTTTCCTAACTTCAAGGATATATACTTTTAATCTATCTCCAGGGGTATAGGTTTCTGTTGGTATCTGTTCATTTGGTGGCAAAATAACTTCGGTTTTTCCTAGATCGATAATTACATTCTTTTTATCGAAACGCTGTACTGTTCCTGTTACAAGATCCGTTTCTCTTCCGGCAAATTCTTCGTATATAATGTTCCTCTCTGCTTCTTTAATACGCTGCATTACTACTTGTTTTGCAGTTTGAGCTGCTATTCGCCCAAATTTCTGAGGTGTTACCTCTATAGAGATTATATCACCTATTTTTACTAAGGGATTAATTTTTTTAGCATCGACCAGGCTAATTTCTAAAAGTGGATCCTTCACTTCTTCTTTAACCGTTTTTTGAGAAAAAACTTTAACTTCTCCTGTTGCCCTATCTATATTAATTTTTACGTTTTGTGCCGTACCGTAATTTTTCTTGTAGGCGGAAACTAAGGCAGCTTCAATAGCTTCTAAAAGTATCTCCTTGGAAATACCTTTTTCTTTCTCTATTTGATCTAAAGCTTCGATAAATTCGATATTCATTTTTACCTCTCCTATTCGTCAAAATTGAATTTGTATTTCAGTTTAGCAGTAGATATTTTTTCAAAAGGAATATTTATAATGGCCGAATTTGTTTTTAATACTATTATCCCATTATTGTAATCGCTCAAAGTTCCTGTTAGAACTTTTTTTCCGTTAATAGGTTCAAAAGTCCTTATTTCTACTTCCGAGCCGATGTACTTTATGAAATCTTTCTCCTTTTTTAGCCTCCTCTCTATGCCGGGCGATGAAACTTCCAATATATAACTGTGAGGAATCGGATCTTCTATATCCAACAACCTACTTATTTCTTCGCTCACTTCCTGGCAATCATCCAAGGTTATCCCTCCTGGTTTATCAATGTAATACCTTAAATACCAGGACCCACTTTCTTGAACAAATTCTACGTCGACCATCTCAAATCCCTTGGAGTTCACCACTCGTTCTCCAATTTCACTTACCTTTTTTAAAATTTTATTTTTTTGCATTCCCTTCACCCTTTTAAAATAGTTTATATAGAAAGCGATTACTAATATGAAAGAGTGGGATTAAACCCACTCTTACGCTTCCTAAGCTTAATGAATTCAAATGATTATCTTTAATTATTATAACACATATTAGTTTTTATTACAATATCAAGAAATGCTTCAAAATAGACTAATCTGGTTTGTTTCTTGCAAACCATTGAGGACACCGTTTTGCCGGAGAATTTCTATAACATTTTTTGTTACTCTTGTCCGTATTCTGAGATCTTCGATTGATGTAAATTTCCCTTTTTGCCGTTCATTGTAAATACTTTGCGCCGCGGAAAGACCCAATCCTGGCAAGGCATTAAGCGGGGGTAAAATCCCGTCTTTAGTAATGATAAATTTCTTATGATGCGATTTATAAAGGTCTATAGGTAAAAATTGAATACCTCTCATGTACATTTCATTTGCTACTTCTAAAATGGTGAGCAAATTTTTTTCTTTCGGGGTAGCATTTTTTTCTTTTTTATTAATTTCCTCTATTACTTCTTTTATCTTTTTAGGCCCTTGCAGTATGAGTTCGGCATCAAAGTCATCGGCTCTTACAGTAAAGTAAGTCGCATAAAACGCCTCCGGGTAGTGAACTTTGAAATAAGCGATTCTGAAAGCCATAATTACGTAGGCAACTGCATGGGCCTTGGGAAACATGTATTTTATCTTCTTGCAGGATTCTATAAACCACTGTTCTATGTTATTTTTCTTTAAAACCTCTTCATCTTCAGGACTCAATCCCTTGCCTTTTCTAACTTTCTCCATTATATTAAACGCAATTTTGGGTTCAACACCTTTTTCCAACAAATGAATCATAATGTCATCGCGGGTTGCTATAACCTCTTTAAGAGTTGCTATCTTATTTCTTATGAGGTCTTGGGCGTTGTTAAGCCAAACGTCTGTGCCGTGGGAAAGGCCGCTTATTCTTACAAGCTCTGAAAACGTCGTAGGACGAGTTTCTTCCAACATCTGCCTTACAAATTTTGTCCCGAATTCGGGAACGCCTAACGTTCCTACGGTCGTCCCTATATCTTCAGGGGTTACTCCCAGGGGTTCGACGGAGGAGAAAATTTTCATAGTTTCTTTGTCATCTAAAGGGATTTTCTTTGCATTAACGCCCGTTTCTTCTTCTAACATTTTGATAACAGTAGGATCGTCGTGACCTAATAAATCAAGTTTGAGCAATCGTTCGCTTATCGAATGATAGTCAAAATGCGTAGTGATAACTCCAGACTCTTTGTCGTCGGCGGGATACTGGATTGGTGTGAATTCGTATATTTCCTTATCCTTCGGAAGAATCATTAAACCTCCCGGGTGCTGTCCTGTAGTTCGTTTGACTCCGGTTATACTGGCGGCCAAACGATTAATCTCGTATTCAGATGCACTCATATTCTTCTCTTCTAGAAAAGCCTTAACGAAACCGTAGGCGGTCTTTTCCGCTATTGTTGAAATGGTACCGGCACGGAATACGTTGTCCTTTCCGAATAATTCTTCGGTATATTTATGGGCAGTAGGCTGATATTCACCGGAAAAGTTCAGGTCTATGTCAGGTACTTTGTCCCCTTCAAAACCCATAAAAACTTCAAAGGGTATGTTATATCCGTCTTTTTTCATGGGAATTCCACAATCAGGGCAATTTTTGTTGGGGAGGTCTGGTCCCACAATTCCCTCGACGTTTTCTGGGAAAATAGATTTTTTGCACCTTGAACATAAATAGTGGGGAGGTAGCGGGTTGACTTCGGTAATTCCGCACATTGTCGCAACGAGCGATGAGCCTACTGAGCCCCTGGACCCCACTAGATAACCGTCGTCAAGAGATTTTTTCACAAGCTTGTGAGCAATCAAGTATATAACCGAGTATCCGTTATTCACTATCGAGTTTAATTCCCGTTCTATTCTCTTTTTAACTATTTCAGGGAGATCTTTGCCATACAACTCCTCAGCTCTTTTATAGGTCATGTTTATAATTTCTTCATCGGCCCCTTCTATTTTGGGAGGATAAAGTTCATCGGGAACCGGTTTTATTTCATCTTCTATCTCATCCGCAATTCTGTTTGGATTTTCGATTACCACTTCTATTGCCTCGTCCTTACCTAGGTATTCATGGTCACGGAGCATCTCCTCCGTCGTTTTTAGGTAAAGGCCTGAATTGATATCGCTGTCCTTATATCCCTGAATTGTGAGCAAAATTTTTCTGAAAATCTCATCTTGGGGGTTTAAAAAGTGCACGTCGCCGGTAGCTACGACGGGTTTGCTGTATTTTTTGCCTAAAGAATAAATTTTTTTGTTTAACTCTTCAAGGCTTTTTTCATTGGCCAAAACGCCTTTTTCAATTAAAAATTTATTGTTTTGTAAAGGTTGTATTTCTAAGAAATCGTAAAAGCTCACAATGCGCCTAATATCATCTTCCGAATGATGGTAAATTAAACTTTTGAATAATTCTCCGGCCTCGCATCCCGACCCTATAATTAATCCTTCTCTGTGTTGCCTTAGGAGACTTTTGGGAATTCGGGGATGGCGATAGAAATACTCTAGATGAGAGGCAGAAACTAATTTATAAAGATTTTTCAGTCCCTTTTGATTTTTTACCAAAATGGTAGCATGGTAAGAATTTAGGTGTTGAGCAGCTTTCTTTCCCACATAATTTATTTTGGAAAGGTCGTCTATTCCCTTTTCTTTAAGCAAATTAAATAACTCAATGAGTATCATTGCTGTCGTATTGGCATCATCGTCTGCTCGGTGATGTTTCCCCATATTTATATTGAACTTTTTAGCAATCGTCTCTAAACGGTGATTTTTAAGTTCTGGAAAAACAATGGCCGAGAGATTTAAAGTATCTATCACTTTATTGTTAAATTTCATGCCGTGCCTTTCGCAGTCCCTTCTAATGAAACCCGAGTCAAATTCAGCATTATGTGCTACAAATATACCTTCTCCCACAAATTTCAGAAAATTTGAAAGGACCTCCTCTATAAACGGTGCCTGCTCTACCATGTCGTTACGTATACCGGTTAAATTAGTTATTTGTGGAGAAATGGGTTTTCGGGGATTTACAAAGGAATGGAATCTATCTATTATTTCCCCACGATAGATTTTGACCGAACCGATCTCTATTATTTCGTCCAAATCCATGGATAAACCTGTTGTTTCTATATCGGTGACTACGTATACAAAGTCGTCGATGAATCCTTCAGGTGGTTCGACTATTACAGGAAATTCGTCATCAAATATGTAAGCCTCTAGACCATAGATTGGTTTAATACCTGCTTTTTGGGCAGCTTCGTAAACCTCAGGAAAGGACTGAACGACACCGTGGTCCGTAAAGGCCACTGCTTTATGTCCCCAATTTTTGCACAGTTCAACAACTTCTTTAGGTGAACAAACCGCATCCATGGCACTATATTTTGTGTGCAAATGTAATTCCACCCTCTTTTTTTCGCAATTGTCCGTTCTAGTGGGTTTAGGTATGACTTTGATGTCTTTTGGTTTTATTTCTAATTCTCCTGAGTAAGAATTTTTTTCAATTTTCCCTCTTATTTTTAACCAAATTCCTTCTTCGATTGCTTCTAGCTTGCAATAATTTTCGGAAGATGAAAATATTTTTACCGGCAAAGAACTTGAACCATCGGTGAGCCCGAAAGTAATCATTTTAGAGCCGTTTTTAATTTCCCTGGATTCTAACTTGAATACCTGTCCGCATACGATTATTTCGTTAATTTCGTCGGTTATATCCTTTAAAGGAACCGGCTCGCCTTCCACATCCTTGCCTAAAATTACGTCATTTGAAACTTCTTCCTTCGGCCGGTCATCGGATTTTTCGGTTGTAGTTTTCAATATGGCTTCTACAAGTTGTCTTTCTTCCTCAGATATGTCATAATATTCTGTTTGTTCTTTCTCTTTAAATTCAACTTTCAATCTAATTTCTAGATTTTTGAAAAATTCTTCTATAAACTTACCGCATCGTTTCTTTTGCAAATATTCTATTCCGTTTTTTTCGATATAAACAAATAAAGTACCTTTGTCGTACTCGCATGTGCTATTAAACATCCATAGTCTAGCCGAAGGTATCTTTTTAAAAAGACTTTTCAAACACTCGTTCCAGTTTACCTTAACTACCTCACTTGGCTTTTTTTCTCCCCAGAGATTCTTTTCTACAAAATGTAAAGAAACATTCAGACAACCTTTCAAACTTTCTTTTAATCCGTTTTGGATTTTCAAGATCATTTCCTCAGATAGTTTTTGATCTGTAGCCAATTCGATTTTTATCTTTCTTTTAGCGACATTAACGGTCACTTTATTGATGAAAACATTGTCTAATAGTAGACTTTCTTCATAACTGAACTTGCTCGTATCAAGGACGACGTTCATTTTTATCATAATGTATCCCCCAGTTATGTTTCTATACTATATACACCATCTATTTGATAAAACCGAGAAATTACTTCATCCAGCTTAACGTTCGACGGTAAACGGATTAAAAGAGATATCGCTACCCTTGAATCCTCTTGTTCAGCATTTTCAATTCGTATTTTTCTGATACTCACTCCCATTTCGCCCAAGACAGTACCAATCTTGCCTATCTGACCGGGCTTATCATCTACGATTAAACATATAGAGTGTAAAAGTTTCCTCCCAATTATAAAATTTTCGATCCTGGACAAAGATATCAAAGTTAAAAAGGTAAATAAAGTGGCAACTACGGCAGCTACATAAAATCCGCTTCCAATCGCAAGACCGATAGAACCTACCGTCCACAAGCTTGCAGCGGTAGTCAAACCTTTTACGGTTGGCCCCACTCTAATTATGGTGCCTGCACCCAAAAAACCAATACCGCTTACCACTTGGGCCGCAATTCGAGCCGGGTCCATTGCCGTAAGGGCGCGGTATTTTTCAAACATATATATGGACACTAACATTGTCAGGGTCGATCCTGTACAAACCAGTACATGAGTTCTGAAACCTGCAGGCCTATTCACGCTCTCCCTTTCTATTCCGATGATGCCTCCCAATAAAACCGACAAGAAAAGTCTAAGCAGGATATCAGCTTGGGACATTTCCACTTAAAACACCTCTAATTTTAATTTAAGCATACAAGTCAGAATATCCCAATACATTTTTATACGGGACGCAACACCTATGATAAAACCCCTCTTTTCTTCCTTCATCACATGGGTTAGTTCGTTGAGAACAACTGTCTTAATTCTTAAATTTTCTTTTTTAGCTATAATGGTAAGGGCCATTTCAAGGCCATAATCCTTTACTTCATAATCCTTCAATTTATCAAAAACCCATCTTTGGACAGCACGCTGACCCGATAAAAACGGAGCAATCTTCTGAGCAAGGTCGGTGGCTCCTCTGCCGTTTTTGAAAACTCCTATAGTCATGTCTGATTCGCCTTTTAAAACGGGCAGTAAAAGGTCGTAGACGTGCTCCTTTTTTAAACCTACCAAATCGGCATCTAAAAGCAATATGACATTTGCGTTTGTACTTTTAATCCCGCACATTACAGCACCAACTTTTCCACGGTTTTGTGGAAGTTCTATTACATTTATGCCAAAATTTCTGCCGATATATGCTGTATTGTCAGTGGAACCATCGCTGACAAGAATAATTTCATCAATAAGACTTACCGATTTTAAAAGTTGGAGTATGCTCCCTACCGTCTTTTCCTCATTATATGCAGGAATCACTGCCGCTACAGGCATTAAAATCTTCCTTTCTTCTCTTAAAATGTTTCCAGCAAGAAAAATGTATCACAGTTACTTTTAAAATTCAACACAGCAGTCCTTCGTTGGCAAGTTTAAAAGTTCACACACTTTTTCAATTACTTTAACGATATCGATTTCTAATTTTTCATCCCTTTTCCTTATTTTAATTTCCGCGGTGCCTTTTTCGAATGATTTTGGGCCTAAGATTATAAAGATGGGAAAACCCAAAAGTTCTGCATCTTTAAATTTCACTCCCGGACTTTGAATTCTATCATCTATGACTGTCGGAATTATTTTGTTTAGTTTGGTATATAATGAAAAAGCATAGTTTACGAGTTTCTCATCCTTTACATTAATTGGTATTACAACAATTTTGTACGGAGCAATAGTCGACGGCCACTTCAGTCCTTTTTCGTCACAATTTTGTTCAGAAAGTGCCAATATCACATTATCAAAATAGATAGTTCCAGTTTCTGCTTCCATATTCTTATAACAAAACTTTTCCCACTCTGCTATTTTAATGCCTTCCCTTATATTCAATTTATTTCCGCATAATGGACAGCTATCCCCTTCTTGCGTTTCTTTTACATCGGCAAGTATATCTATATAAAAGTCACGGCCGGGGTTCACATTAATCAAATGATAATCCCTTTCATTTGCTCCAGTTACAACATTCCTCATTTTTGCGACCTCTATATCGGCTATTATCTTCAACCCCTTTAAATCAACGGGACCTGCAAAGCCGTGGGGTGCTCCCGTCAATCGCTCTACCTCCTCTATACCTGCAAGTTCTACCTCTTTTCCCTTTAATACCGATTTTAACTTCCTTTCATCTATATTCCTGGAGCCTGGGACCAATACGGCGAAATAATTTTTTTCTTTTTCAGTATATGCTTTATATATCAATGTTTTTATGGTTTTTTCTGGAGGTATTCCTAAAAAATCACACAGATCCTTTATCGTTTTTTTACTGGGTGTAAATACTTTTTCAACAGGTTTCCCTTTTTCACCGGGATAGTTGTCAGGCAAATATTTCAACGGGTAATCTGCGGTGGTTGAGTACCGGCAAAAAGAGCAAGTGAAAAATTTAAACGGAGCTTGAGGTATTATTACCGCTTTCGATATTTTTTCGCTTTCTTGTACAACATCCACCATTTCTCTAATATATTTTTTCAGTATGTAATCAATAATGTCTTTAACCTTTGATGACTTTTCTCCAATCGAATATAAGTAAAAATGAAATCCACCGGAAAAGCTATAAAAAAACAGAGGTAGCTGTTTAGGTGATGTTACCTCTTTAATAATGTCTTGATAAGAAGGGTCTTTTTGGATAATCTTTTTAAATCCGTTCGATTTCAGATATTCTTCCACAGCATCAGTGATGTTTTTGAACAACTCAACGCCGAGGGAGAACAAAGTCACCGTATTTCCAGTTCTAAAAATCCCGCTTTGGTATAAGTATTTTTCCCCCCGGCCGGTTAGACCGGCCGGAAGGTTAAATAGCGAGGATGGGAACAATTCGCTCATTTTCATTTTAGATTACCTACCCGTTAATAAGATTTTGCAAAATAGACCATTTTCTTAGCTTCTTTTCCGCATATAGCGCACCTATCCGAAATTTCTTCCTGTTCGAAGGGAATGCAGCGCAAAGTTGCGGTGGTTTCCTCCTTAACCTTTTTTTCGCATTCACTGTCACCGCACCACATGGCTTTAACAAAACCTCTTTTGTTGATTAACAATTCCTTTAATTCTTCAAAATTGGTTGCAGTATTGGTATTATCGTTCATAAATTTTTTGGCTTGTTTGAACATGTTGGTTTGGATATCCTCAAGCAATTTATTTAAATAATTTTCTAAATCCGATTCTTTGACTTGAATCTTCTCGCCAGTGTCTCTCCGAACCAGCAACATTTGGTTTTGCGCAAGGTCTCTGGGTCCTATCTCAAGCCTTACAGGAACACCTTTCATTTCCCACTCGTTAAATTTCCAACCTGGAGTGTATTCATCGCGGTCATCTATTTCCACTCTGAAATTTTCCTTGAGGAGCTGGTACACTGCTTTTGATTTGGCCAAAATCTCCTCTCTTTGCTGGCCAAAAATAGGAACGATAATTACTTGAATAGGCGCGACTCTAGGCGGAAGTCTGAGACCCCTATTATCGCCATGAGTCATTATTACAGCACCTATAAGTCGGGTCGACACTCCCCAGGAAGTCTGCCATACGTATTTCAACTTCCCGTCTTGGTCTAAAAATTTAATGTCAAAAACCTTGGAAAAATGCTGACCTAGGTTGTGAGAAGTCCCCGCCTGTAATGCCTTACCATCGCTCATCATGGCTTCTATTGTATATGTCCTCAAAGCTCCTGCAAATTTTTCGTTTTCAGATTTTCTTCCCTTTATAACCGGCAATGCCAACTCGGTTTCTACAAAATCCCTATATACTTCAAGCATGCGAAGCGTCTCTTCTTCAGCTTCCTCTTCAGTTCTATGGGCGGTGTGTCCCTCCTGCCAGAGGAATTCAGCCGTTCTCAGGAAGGGTTTGGTGCTCTTTTCCCATCTGACTACGTTACACCACTGATTGATTAAAACGGGTAAATCCCTCCACGATTTTATCCATTTGGAATACATGCTGCATATAATTGTCTCAGAAGTAGGTCTTACCGCCAGGCGTTCCGAAAGCTCTTCCTGTCCACCGTGAGTCACCCACGCAACTTCAGGAGCAAATCCCTCTACATGCTCTGCTTCCTTTCTCAACAAAGATTCAGGAATAAATACCGGGAAATATGCATTTTTATGCCCGGTTTCTTTAAAGCGACGGTCCAATAGTTTTTGCATGTTTTCCCACAATGCGTAACCATAAGGCCTTATGACCATGCATCCTCTGACGGGAGAGTAATCGGCAAGTTCGCCTTTTACGATAACGTCTACGTACCATTGGGAAAAGTCTTCTGATTTAGCCGTAATTTCCCTGACGTATTTTTCTTCCATTGTTCTCTCCTCCCGAAAAAAATTATTAAAAAAACCTTCGCACCGAAGGGGCGAAGGTTTTTCGCGGTACCACCCTGCTTTTTTAAGAAAGCAAAAGGGTTGCTCATTTAGTTAACGGCAAAGTGCCGGCCACTTTTGGCAGACTCCGGAGGTGGGTTTCAGAAGCCCCCGATGGCGGGCCTTTCAGCCTGTGGGACCGCTCTCTTTTCATCGGGTTTACTTCTTACTGGCCTCCATCAACGCCATTCACAGTATGCTGTTTGTCTGTTATTTTATCAGAGTTAATTTTTTTTGTCAAATTATCATCCAACATACTCCACACTTCCGATATTAATACACCAACCGCGTCGCTTTCGGGTACCGTTTTTAGTATACGCCCTTTTTTAAACACCGCAACCTTACCGCTTCCGCCTGCGATTCCAATGTCAGCCTCTCGTGCTTCGCCGGGACCGTTTACTATGCATCCCATCACGGCAACTTTTATGGGTGCTTTTATGCCTGCTAATTTTTTCTCGACTTCCCTGGCAATTCCTATGAGGTCTATCTGGCAACGACCACAAGTCGGACAAGATACTATAGTTACACCGCCCTCAATCAGATTGAGGCTTTTTAGAATCTCTTTGCCTACCTTTACTTCTTCAACGGGATCACCTGTTAGCGAAACTCTTATTGTATCACCAATTCCTTCATAAAGCAGTATCCCCAATCCCACAGCGGATTTTACGGTACCGGAAAAGATGGTTCCCGCTTCGGTTATTCCAAGATGGAAGGGGTAATCGACTCTTTTTGCCAGCATTTTGTATGCTTTTACTGTAGTTAATACATCGGAAGACTTTATAGAAATTACTATCTCGGAGAAGTCCAATCCTTCAAGGATGCTCACATGCCGTAGTGCACTTTCTACCAAAGCTTCGACACAGGGCGAACCGTATTTTTCTAATAAATCTTTTTCCAAAGAGCCTGAATTAACGCCAATTCTAATGGGAATGTTCCTTTCGCGAGCCGCCTCTACAACTTTTTTTATCCTTTCTAATCCCCCAATATTGCCAGGATTTATTCGTACCTTATCCGCACCGTTCTTTATTGCTTCAATTGCAAGCCGGTAATCGAAGTGGATGTCGGCAACTAATGGAATGTGGATATTTTTTTTAATTTCAGAAATGGCTTGAGCCGCTTCCATGTCGGGAACTGCAACGCGTACAATATCACAGCCTGCTTCTTCAAGGGCCAGGATTTGATTAACAGTAGCTTTTACATCTTGAGTCTTTGTATTCGTCATGGATTGAACGGATACTGGAAAATCCCCGCCTATCCCAATATCGCCAACGTATACTTTTTTTGTAGTTCTCCTTTTAATTGAAATCATGTCATCTGCCATATTAACTCTCCTTGCTTACATGTATAATCTCATAAAGTCTCTATAAAGTACAAATACCATCAATAGCATCAGCAGAGCAAAACCTAAAAAGTGGATCATGCCTTCTTTTTCGGGGTCTATAGGCTTTCCTCTTAAAAATTCCACTAACAGGAAAACCAAACGGCTTCCATCCAGAGCGGGCACTGGTAAAAGGTTCAAAAGCCCTAAGTTTATGCTTATGAATGCTGTAAGATATAACACGTTGAATATGCCGAATCGAGCAGCTTCTCCTACCATATGGGCAATGCCCAAAGGTCCAACCAAGTCAGACAAACCTCTTCCTGTCAATAATCTAGGGATAGAAGACAAAATCATACCTGATGCCCAAAAGGTCCTTTGAACTCCCGCTCTTACACTATATAGAAGCGAATATCTGATAACCATTGATTTTATGCCAATTACGCCTCTACCTGTTTCCGGTTCTCGCTCCGTCTTTACCAAAATTTCCTTTTTTTCTCCATTTCTTAGGATTTCTAGTTCTATTACTTGATTGGGTTTCTGGCTGATTATGCTTACCGTTTCATCCCACGATGAAATTTTCTTATCATCTATAGCGGCAATAATATCGCCATCCTTAATCCCTGCTAGTTCTGCTGGAGAATTCGGTATAACTGTAACTTTTGTGGTTGCAACTCCTCCAAAAAATCCTATCAACGATATTAAAATTACTGCCATCAGCAGGTTCATAATAGGACCTGCTATTACAACTGCCATTCTTGCTCCCACGGGTTTGTTGCTGAAAGCCCTAGGATCACCAGTTTTTTCGTCTTCACCTTCCATCTTTACATATCCGCCTAAAGGTAAGGTGCGGATGGAATAGAGAGTTTCACCCTTTTTGAGCGATACTAAAATTGGCCCAAAACCTAAACTAAATTCATTAACTTTTATATCGCACAACTTTGCCACCAAAAAATGCCCCAGCTCATGAAAAAAAACGAGAGCACCGAATACTATAATTGAAATTGCTATTGTGTTCAACTTTTTCACCTTCCGGTTTTCTATTTTTAGGAACGCAAAAAGCCTGATTGGAATATAGCCTTAACAATTACAGCCACCATAGGTCCGATAAATAACCCCATAAAACCGAACAATTTTACGCCGACATATATTGATATTAAGGCCAGCAACGGGTCTAATCCCAAATGGGTACCTATGACTTTTGCCTGTAAAATTTGACGCATTCCAGAAACAAAAAGATGTAAGATTATCAGCGACAGTGAAAATTTTAAATTTCCCAGGAGCAACGCCACTATGGCCCATGGAACGAATATTAAACTTGGTCCGATAACAGGAAGTATGTCAAGAAGACCGCATATTATGCCTAAAGTTAGAGCGTAATCCACATTTAGAATATAGAATCCTGCTATGGTAATAATTGTCGAAATAAATATCAATATTATTTGTGCTTTAATTAATCCTATGGCGGATGCGATAAGCTCCGATTGTATTATTTCTATTTTTTTATACCAATTATGCGGCAGGATGCTTTTTATGGAAGATATTATATTGTTTTTGTCTTTCGCAAAGAAGAAGCTGGATAAAAAGGTAAAAAGGAGAAATATGAGTAAGTTCGGGATAATGACAAGTTTTTCCGCAAGAGTGTAAAATTTTGATAAGAATCCAGTCAGATAAGTAATAATTTGTCCCCAGTTTTTAAAAAGATAATCCATTACTTCTTTAGGTATAATGTCGTAAACAGAAAACATAAATGTGCTTACACTTTCAAAAATGGAGTTCAAATAGTCAGTGTAATTTGGTAATGTATTCACCAGTTTTCCTATTTCGAAAATAAATCTGGAAATTGCAAGAATGATTAAATACCCGAAAGACGAAATAATAGCAAGTAAGACTATAACAACAGCTATTCCTCGTTGAATTTTAAGTTTTACCTCAAAGTAATTTATTACTGGGTCTATAATTAAAGAGATTATTATGCCTACTGCGAAGGGGAGAAAATATTCTATTGTAATAAACAGCGCTAAAGAAACCAAAACAATGGCAAGTCCTAGATAAACGATGGGTTTGTAATCTGATTTCAATTTCAAGTAAGACCACCCTTTTGAATCACTGTTATAATATAATAGTATGCTACGGGGAAAGAAAAGAGGCTACTATCAAATCTATCTAAAATTCCACCGTGACCGGGAATTAGATTAGAGAAATCTTTTATTCCGCAAAATCTCTTTATGAGAGAAGCCGAAAGGTCACCCATTTGAGAAAAAATTCCTATTAATAAACCTAACAATACTCTATCTATAATTTTAATCTGGGGCAAAAACATCATTGAATAAATAAAACTTGCCGAAATGCTTCCTATTATTCCGCCGATGCTTCCTTCGATACTTTTTTTAGGACTTATTTGGGGAGAAAGTTTATGGCGGCCAAAAAGCATTCCCGTTATGTAGGCAAAAGTATCGCAGCTCCACGTTGTTACAAAAACCAACCACAATAAAACAGGTCCTTGCGACAGATCTTTGATAAGCATGATATGCGAAAACGGGATGGAAGTATAGAGAAAGGAAAAAGTAGTAAAAACGGTATCCATCAACTTATTTTGTTTATATTTTACTATTGAAGAAAAAAAACTTAAGATTATAAGAAGGCAAAAAGGAAAAAAAACTGTCGTCTTCGCACCGGACCAGAAATATATCATGGTCAGCAAAATTGAACCTGCCGTTCCGCTATAGACCATGTTTACATTTATACCCGCTTTTTTAAAAGCCCTTGCAAGTTCCCAATTGGCTATCATAGTCATTAATATGATAAAAACAAGAAACGAAATAACTCCCCTCTCGATTACAACGTAAAGCAGGGCAATACCTAATATTGCGGTCAAAGATCTTATAATAAAAGTTTCGTCCATTTTATTTTGTTAAACCTCCAAATCTCCGTTCTCTGCGTTGAAAATCAAGTAAAGCTTGAATCAGGTGTTCTTTCTTAAAATCTGGCCAATAAATATCGCAAAACCACAGCTCTGAATAGGCTATCTGCCACAAAAGAAAGTTGCTCAACCGCAATTCCCCGCTGGGCCTGATTAAAAGATCGGGATCAGGAAGCCCGGAAGTAAATAAATACTTCTCAAAAAATATTTCATCAATATCTTCCGGGTTTAATCTTCCACTAGAAACAAGCCTTGATATATTTTGGCATGCTTTGATTATTTCGCGGCGAGATCCATAATTTAATGCTACGTTTAAAATCATTCCCGTGTTATTCGAGGTCAGTTCTAACGATTTTTTGATTTCTTCCCTAATTCGATATGGCAACTCCTGCCAATCTCCAGACACCATTAATTTTATATTATTTCGATTCAGGTTGTCTACTTCTTTTTTTAAGTAATATACGAGAAGATTTAAGATGGTTTTTACTTCTTCAAAAGGCCTCTTCCAGTTTTCTGTAGAAAATGCATAAACACTCAGAACCTTTATCTTTAGCTCTGCACAAAATTCAACAATACTTCGAAGTGTTTCTGCACCAGCCCAATGACCGGCTATTCTTGGAAGACCTCGCTTTTGAGCCCACCGTCCATTGCCGTCCATTATTATAGCAATGTGATTAGGCAATTTTTTTGTATCAATTAAATCTATTTCCTTTATTCCCACTTTTCGAGCCTCCTAATTATCAAAAGCCCCCTCTACAAGAAGGGGGCATTATTATCGAAAAAAAGCAACGAGTAAGATCACGCCGTTGCCATGATTGTCTTTTTCTACTCTTACTATTATCGGTCTATTATAGTTTTCTTTGCGAGCAACAGGGAAGGTATACTTAATTTCGGAGATTTTGATACCCTTTTTCATTAAATATTCCTTAGCTTCATCTAAAGTAAAACCAATGAGTTCTAAAATTTTTTCAGTAATAGCGTTATACCTCCATTATTTCCTTTTCTTTGTTAGTTAATGCTTTATCAATTTGTTCAATGTAATTATCAGTGAGTTTTTGTATTTCTTCCTGCCACCTTTTGCTATCGTCCTGAGATATTTCACCATTTTTCTCCATTTTTTTGACCAATTCGTTTGTATCCCTTCTGATGTTCCGCACGACAACTTTTGCATCTTCTGCCTTTTTTTTCGCCATCTTAACTAGTTCTTTGCGCCTTTCCATAGTTAATTCTGGAAGGACAAGCCTTATTACCTTGCCGTCGCTGGTGGGTGTAAGACCGAGGTCTGATTTTAAGATGGCCTTTTCGATACTGTTAATCGTCTTCACATCCCAAGGCTGTATTAATATCATTCTCGGTTCAGGTACGCTTATAGTAGCTAATTGGTTTACTGGAGTTTGAACACCGTAATAATCCACTGAGATCTTATCTAGGAGTGCTGTAGAGGCTCTTCCAGCTCTAATTGCCGCCAAATCCGATTTGAGATTCTCGAGTACCTTCTTCATTTTGTCCTCGGTTTCTTTATAAATTTTTTTATCCACCAAATCAACCTCCTTTCACAAAAGTTCCTATATTTTCCCCCAGAGCAGCTTTTATTATATTGCCTTCTTCATTAATACCGAACACGATTATTGGGATTTTATTATCCATGCAAAGCGAAGTGGCTGTTGAATCCATAACACCTAACCCTTTGTTCAGTATCTCTATATAATCTAAACTGTCGAATTTTTGAGCATTGGGGTTTTTCATCGGATCTGAATCGTAGACTCCATCGACCTTTTTTGCAAGCAGAATAACATCTGCTTCTATTTCTGCAGCTCTTAAAGCTGCTGCAGTATCGGTAGAAAAATAGGGATTTCCCGTACCGGCAGCAAAAATGACCACCCGACCTTTTTCAAGATGTCTTATGGCCCGGCGTCTTATATATGGCTCCGCAATTTCTTTCATCTCTATGGCAGTCTGGACACGTGTCTCAATGTTTCTTTTTTCCAATGCATCTTGCAGCGCGAGAGCATTTATTACAGTTGCCAGCATCCCCATATAGTCGGCAGTAGCCCGGTCCATATCTGGGTAATTACGTCCGCGCCATATATTTCCCCCGCCAACTACAATAGCAACATCAATACCGTATTCTTTTACCTTTTTTATTTGGTCGGCTATAGAATTAATAACGTTTTGGTCTATCCCAAATTCTTTTTTGCCAGCTAGAGCTTCACCGCTGATTTTAAGAACGACCCGTTTATACTTTGGTTTTTGCATCTATTAACCCTCTCTTTTGCAGACTTATTTTTAAAAAAGAGACACAATGAGTGTCTCTTTTTAAGCATCAGTCCTGATCAGATTTAGGCGCAATTTCTCCTCTTTCAAAGCGTACAAATCGAGTAACTGTGATATTTTCACCCAATAAGGCTATTTTTTCCATTATCAGTTCAGAAACTTTCTTATCAGGATCCTTAATGAATGGTTGCTCTAAAAGACAGTTCTCTTCAAAGAATTTTTCAAGTCTACCTTCAACAATCTTATCTACTATGTGAGAGGGCTTACCTTCGTTTATAGCTTGTGCTTTAAGTATTTCCCTTTCTCTTTCCAAAACTTCTAGGGGGACATCATTCCGAGAAACATATTTGGGATTTGATGCTGCAATTTGCATAGCGATATCCTTAACTAAACTTCTAAACTCTTCATTTCTCGCCACGAAATCGGTCTCGCAGTTAACTTCCACCAATACACCTATTCTACCTTCTCCGTGTATGTAAGCATCAATAATTCCTTCGGCTGTTGTACGGCCCACTTTTTTTGCAGCCTTAGCAAGTCCCTTTTCTCTTAATATAACTATTGCCTTTTCCATATCTCCGCCGGCTTCCATCAAAGCCTTTTTGCAATCCATTATCCCTGCGCCTGTGCGTTCTCTTAGTTCCTTTACTTGTTCTGAACTAATCATACCAAAACCTCCCAAAAGATTATTAAAAGGTAAGGGATAGGAAAAAATCCCCCTTACCTCATAAGATTATTCTTCTGCTGCTATTTGAACTCCTTGCTTGCCTTCGAGTACTGCGTCGGCTATTTTTTCGGCAATTAATTTAACAGCCCTTATGGCATCGTCGTTGCCAGGAATTACATAATCTACTTCATCCGGATCGCAGTTGGTATCTACTATAGCTATAATCGGAATCTTCAACTTTTTAGCTTCCGAAACAGCTATTTTTTCTTTTCTTGGATCTACTATGAAAAGTGCATCCGGCAGGGATGTCATGTTTTTAATACCGCCTAAATATTTCTCCAAACGCTCTTTTTCCCTTTTGAGGTTTAGTACCTCTTTTTTGGGAAGGACTTCAAAAAGTCCTTCTTCTTCCATGCGTTCGAGTTCTTTCAAGCGTTCTATCCGCTTTTTAATCGTTTTAAAATTGGTCAGCATTCCACCCAACCAACGCTGATTGACATAAAACATTTCACAGCGTTTGGCTTCTTCCTGAATCGACTCCTGAGCCTGTTTTTTCGTGCCAACAAAAAGAATTTTCCCACCTTCTGCAGCGAGATTCTTTACATACTCATAGGCTTCGTCCAATTTTTTAACAGTTTTCTGCAAATCAATGATGTAAATACCGTTTCTTTCAGTAAAGATGTATTCTTTCATTTTGGGGTTCCATCTTCTAGTCTGGTGGCCAAAATGGACCCCTGCTTCCAGCAATTGCTTCATGGAAACTACCGACATTTTTTTACCTCCTTTGGTTTTTCCTCCGCCGGAATCATCTCACAACGAGACCTTTCGGCACCCTCGTTGAGATATTTCCAGGCGTGTGAATTACCGGTGATAGTATATCATAAAAAAAATCCTTATGCAATATATTTTCCATTACATTACTACATTCTCCGACCACTTTCCGCATCTGTCTCCCCATCTTGCTATTAATTTATTGTCTACATAAATTTGAATGATTTCGCACAAGTTGGGACACCCATTACACTCAAAACTTTCTGCCCTATGCTCTTTAAAAGCAGCTTCAAAACCATGAAAATTAGTCTGTTTTTGCTTATTTTGAGAGATGGCTTTCTTCGCAAGCAATGCAGCCCCTAAAGCTCCCATCACGTCGAAGTGTTCGGGCACTATGATCTTCATGCCGAGTTCTTCTTCAAAAGCTCTTTTTATTCCGGAATTGGCCGCAACTCCGCCCTGGAATACCACCGGAGGCTTTATCTCTTTTCCCTTCGCCACGTTTGCCAGGTAATTTCTAACTAGCGCTTGGCACAGCCCTTTTAATATATCCTCTACTTTATACCCCAACTGTTGCTTATGTATCATATCTGATTCGGCAAATACTGCACAACGACCAGCAATTCTGGTGGGATTATTCGACTTTATGGCAATTTCACCGAATAGTTCGATAGGTATCCCGAGCCTTTGGGCCTGTCTGTCGAGAAAAGAGCCCGTTCCAGCGGCACATACGGTATTCATGGCAAAATCCACAACGATCCCGTCTCTCAGTATTATTATTTTTGAGTCCTGTCCTCCTATCTCTAAAATAGTTTGTACGTTGGGAATTTCAGACATGCTTGCGACGGCGTGGGCAGTAATTTCATTTTTTACCACATCGGCGCCTACTATGACCGATGCCAATTTTCTGCCGCTGCCGGTGGTGCCCACCCCCTTTATTTCTATATCGTCCTTTAAATCTTCTTTAAGCATCTTTAAACCACTTTTTATTGTTTCTATAGGTCGTCCTGCGGTCCTTAAGTAAAGCTTCTTCAGTATTTTTCCATGTTTGTCTATCAAAGCAAAATTAGTGCTTACAGAACCCACGTCAACTCCAAGATAACACTCCAAACTCCTCCTCCTCCTTCCTTTTGCGGATCAAATCAACAAACGCCTCAAGGCGAGTCCTTAATCCCGCTTCGGCAGAATGTTCGTCCAAGACGAGTGTCATCACAGGTATAGAATGAATTTTACTTACCATCGGCAAAACACTTTTTGCAACAATTTCCGGCATGCATGTAAGCGGGAGAAGGTGAATTACCCCATCAAATCCCTGTTTTGCATAACTGACAATTTGTGCAACGGATTCCCGACCGTGGCCTCCTACAAAGCATGGTATATAAGGTTCAGCAAGTTTTGCAAGTATTTCCGGTTCTTTTGATTTCATAAAAGAAGGCAGGAGGTTTTCCCTAACCCATTGGCTTATGTATATACTTCGTTCTACTAAAACCCCTAGTTCGCACAACTGTTTTTCTATGTTAAAATTAACAAAGGGTTCTAAAAGGGTATAAATTTCACCCACCAAACCCACTTTAAGTAAATTTCTTTCTTTAGCTTTTTTTATTGACGAGATTTCTTTTGCAATTTGTTGCCTTGCAAAGGCTAGTTCCTGTTCATCCCTCGCATTTGATATTAAATTCAATGCCTTTTTATACGCCTTATCGGTCTTACCTTTTTCAAGTTCTACAGCTCTTATGTGATTTACCATTTTTTCCAGTTTATCTAATATAATGATTTTTTCCCACGCTAATTTTCCGGCCAGATAAATTTCTTTAAAGCTCTTTTTATTGGTTATATACTTAAATTTTTTTATGAAATCCCAGAAATGACCTTGAGGAGGTTCTAACACTATCATGTTAAAATCGTAACCCAAATCTTTTAAAATTTCTCTTTGAACTTCCGCGTAATACCCAAAGCGGCATGGCCCCATTCCTCCAGCCATCACTATGGTATCTGCCCCCATCTCCAACGCCTCTATGAAATTGCCCAAAGTAACTTTAAGAGGAAGGCAAGCAAACTCAGGAGAATATCTACAGCCTATCTCTAAGGTTCTCTTACTAGAAAATGGAGGAACCACCACCTCGGCACCTAAGTTTTCGAAAAAAGTTCTAAGAGGAACATATAGATTTCCCATATGGGGAAAAGTAACTTTCAATTCCGACGTCTCCCTTCTATCACATCTATGAAAGCTTCCAATCTCGTATTAAAGCCTTCTTCGCCGGAATGTTCGTCGATATTAATTCGAAGAAAAGGAACCAGCCGGTTGCGGGAAAGTTTGCGTTCCAATAGCTCTCCTACGATCGAATCAGGTCCGCATCCGAAGGAAGCGATATGAATTATCCCATCAAGAGCTTTGCCGCAATCCATATAATAGTAAGTGCTTCCTATTATGTTTTTTCCCAAAGTCCAGAATAATCTTTTCTTAAGATTTTTTGCCCCTGCCGAGATGTTTTTGACCGGTATTATTTCTGGCGTTATGACTTTTATACCGTTTTTTTTCAATTTTGTTATTAAATTCATACTAATATAATTGTCGTATATATTGTAAGGATGCCCTAGTAAAAGGACATTTAAAGTATTTTCTCTAAGGCATTTGTTTTTATGCCTAGAAAAATACGATGAGTTAGAATCGAAAAAACTCTTTTGTCCCGAATCCAGAGGAAGTTGTTCGTGGCTTATTTGAAATTTTTTATAGGAATAGAATTTTATCGAGGCTATCTTATACGCTTTCAGAATAAGCTTTGAAGGATGCCCCAGGTCTGCACCTATCGATTTTACATGTTCGATGAGGCCTTTTCTATTTTTATAGACAGAAAGGTTGCTGTCAATAATTGGAGGCAAATTCGGTATGCTGCTTTTTACCATATCAGGTAAACCTAAAAACTTCGGACAAATGAATTCTCCAGGTTCGATGCTGATTATTCTTGGAATAAAAAGAACATCTACTTTGTCTATTAGATCCACTACGTGTCCGTGAAAAACTTTGATGGGTAGACAGGCATCATCAACGGCAAATTCCAAACCGTCTTTTAATATCTTTTTATTGGTAGGATTTGACAATATTACTTCGTGGCCTAAAGTTTCGAAAAATGTTTTCCAGAAAGGGTAGTACATGTAATAAAATAAAGCTCTTGGAATACCTATCCGCATTCTAACCCCTTCTCAATCCTTTTAATATTTCTACTTATATTATTCCCACGATTATGTATTTTATTAACTTAATTACCAAAGAAAGGTAATTCATTGAACAAAGAAATAAAAGGCATTGTAAGATTGCCTTTGGATAGCAAATTTCTATTTTTTGTCATTTTCCCAAAATGTAGAGCACCAAAATTCTTGCAACACCTACCTTTAAAAAGATAAGAGGCCACGGCCTTTTGTACTTAGCAAAAGGATTTATGAATCTCCAAAAACTTATTGAATCGCCGTTTTTTAAACCCAGACCTATTAAAATTAAAATTAATGGAGAAAAATATGGCAGTACGATATTGCTGCCGAGATAATTTATAGAACTAAATATGCCTCCGAAAATAACTTCAGTAACTTGAGAATTAAAAACCATGGCTGCCAGTATATCAATAATGTTTGCAAAAAAACATACCAAAATCACTTGAGCAAAATATTTTGGGCTAACTATTAAAGTCGTAAGGAAAATACCTATAAAATCCAGAAACATTTTTAAAATCCCATCTTCATTTGGGTTTAGGATTAAAAATAAGAGCCATGATATAGCCGAAAACTATTGCCGCAGTTATTCCCGCCGCCGTAGCTTTCAATCCACCCGTCAAAATCCCCAATGCACCGGATTTATTAACTTCTTCTATAACACCTTTCACCAGTGTGTGTCCGAAACCGGGTAGTGGAACAGATGCTCCAGCGCCAGCAAGGTCTATCAAAGGCTGGTATAATCCTAACCCGCTTAATATTGCCCCTAAAGTTACAAAAACTACAAGGACGTGGGCAGGGCTAAGAGGTGTAAAATCCATCAATATTTGTCCCGCCGCACATATAAGCCCACCAACTAAAAACGCCATTATATAATCGATCATTTTTATTCCCTCGCTACAGGCTATAGATTTTCTAATGCTACGGCATGAGCGATACACGGGATTGTTTCACCTTGCTGGACAACAGTAGAATTCATTAAAGCTCCCGTTGCCACGAGAAGAATCTTATTATATCTACCTTTCTGCATTTCCTTAAAAATATACCCGAACGTAACTACGGCAGCGCAAGCACATCCGCTTCCGCCTGCATGTACATCTTGTTCGGGGCTGTAAATTAATAGCCCGCAATCAGTATACTTATTTGAAACATCGATACCGTTTTGCAGCATTAATTTTTGAGCTAAATCCTTTCCTACACTCGCCAAATCTCCTGTTACTATTAAATCGTAATCTTCAGGAGTACGCTTAGAATCCTCAAGATGCATTACAATTGTGTCAACTGCCGCCGGTGCCATCGCGCTGCCCATGTCGTTTGGATCGACAGCACCCATATCTATTACCTTTCCTGTAGTTACGTAAGTAATTCTTGGATTTTGATTTTTGGTTGAAATTACAGCAGCCCCAGCGCCGGTTACAGTGCGCTGGGCTGTCGGTGGCCTTTGATTTCCTAATTCTAGGGGAAATCTGTATTGTCTTTCGGCGGAACAGAAATGACTGGAAGTACCCATTACGATATTATCTGCATATCCGCCATCAACTAGCATTGCGCCTATTCCTAAACCTTCTGCAACTGTTGAACACGCCCCGTAAATTCCTAAAAAAGGATATCCTAATTCCCTGGCTGCGAAACTTGCGGAGATTATTTGATTGAGAAGATCCCCAGCTATGAAATACTCAATTTTATCGCTAGGAATACCGCTTTTTTTGACGGCTATTTCTACCGCTTCTTTTAACATTTTCTTTTCTGCTTTTTCCCAGCTTTTCTCCTGAAATTTAAAATCGCCCAAAATAAGGTCAAAGTAATTTCTCAATGGCCCTTTTCCTTCTACAGGCCCCACAACGGTCGCTGTGGCTATTATTGAAGGAGGGTTTTGAAATTTTACCGTCTGGGCTCCGAGTTTTTTTTCAGCCATCATATCCTCCTAAAACTTTACCACGTAGTATATCAATCCAATTAAAGCAGAAGAGGCAATTCCATAAACAAGAACAGGTCCTGCCACCACAAACATTTTTGCGGCCACTCCAAATACATAACCTTCGCTTTTAAATTCCATTGCAGGCGCCACGATGGAATTTGCAAATCCTGTGATAGGCACTATTGAACCAGCGCCTGCTCTTTTCCCGATTTTGTCGTAAACACCCAATCCGGTGAGAAAAGCGCCAAGAAATACTAAAGTGGCCGACGTGGCACTGGGCGCTTCTTTCGCGCTGTCTAAGCCTAAAGAAATATAAAAATTCAATATTAATTGTCCGATTAAACAAATTAATCCCCCGACTAAAAAAGCCATTACTATATTTTTCAAATATGGAGGTTTGGGTTTTACGTTTTTAACCAACTGCTGATAATCTTTCTGTTCCTGCGTAATTTTGGCCATTAGACTTCTCCTTTTAAATTATGCTTCGGTACTATCTTCAACTTTAAAAGCAATAGCTACATCGGCTTTATATTCAACAATTTTTCCTCCCTGAACATTTGCTGTTTGATTTCTCACCTCTATCCCGGTAATGTTTCTTATTGTTTTGCTGGCATCTCGAACAGCGTTTTCCACAGCCTCCTGCCAGCTATTTTTTGATTCTCCTACTACTTCAATGACTTTTACAGTCATTATTTTCCCTCCCTAATTCTTTAAAGTTTTCAATTATATTTTCTCCCATTAAATAATCTTTATTCTCAAACGGGACGATCACAAGTTTAGCGCTTTTGGGGATTCTCGTTTTTACGTTGTTTATATACATTGCGCCTGCAATTAAAGTTAAAATTAACAGAAGGGCTATATAAAAAATTTTATTTTTTATCACTACTACCACCCCTCTAAAAATAGTATCTGGTTTTGCTTTAAATGCTATTCATAAACAAAAAAAGCCTTTTAAAAAGGCCTTTATTGGGTAAGCATGTTTTTTATTTTTGTTAGAATCTTTTTTTCCAACCTGGATACTTGAACCTGTGTTATACCTAAAACCTTAGCCACTTCGGTTTGAGATTTTTCTTTAAAGTATCTCAGAATAATAATTTGTCTTTCCAATTTATCCAACCTTGAGAGAGCCTCTTTTACGGCTATCTTCTCGATCCACTGACTATGTAACTGCTCGCCGTCGTCAAGTTTGTCTATGTAATAAATAGGAGCTCCGTCTTCCTGATATGCCACATCATTTAAGGAAACAATTGGTTGAATGGCTTCAAGACCCATTACTATTTCTTCCGGCGGAACTCCTATCTCTTCAGAAAGTTCGATTATAGTGGGTTCTCTGTTTAATTCATATAATAATTTTTCCTTTGCAGATTGAATCTTAATAGTTAAATCCCTAAGCGATCTTGCCATTTTTACAGGAGAGTTATCCCTTATAAATCTCTTAATTTCCCCTATTATCATGGGAATAGCGTATGTTGAAAATTTAACATTGTAAGTAAAATCGAACTTGTCTATTGCTTTCAATAAACCTACACTTCCGATTTGAAAAAGTTCCTCAGGTTCATACCCTCTATTTGAAAACTTCTTTACCACACTCCAGACCAGGCCTAAATTTAAAGCGACAAATTCGTTTTTTGCTTCCTCATCTCCTTCTTTCGCTTTTTTTAATAATTGTAATTGTCCTGCCGAACTCTTCAAAGTCATGACCCATACCCCAGAACAAAAATTATTTTTTATTTTTTATAGTCTTGTACATTTTAACAATAGTGCCTTTTCCAAGTGTGGATTCGACTTCTACTCTATCCATAAAATTCTCCATTATGGTAAATCCCATCCCTGATCTGTCGAGTTCTGGTTTTGATGTCCACAGCGGCTGCCTTGCCTTCTCAATGTCTTCAATGCCTTTTCCCCAATCTTGCACCCATATTTCAATTTCATTTTCACGAAGAATGGCTTTTATCCTGATTGTACCCAAGTTATTCTCATAGCCGTGAATTATACAATTAGTAACGGCTTCGGATACAGCCGTCTTTATGTCGGCCAGCTCGTCTAGGGTAGGGTTTAACTGCGAAGCAAAAGCAGCCACTACTACTCTTGCAAAAGCTTCATTCTGCGATTTACTTAAAAAATCAATCGTCATTTCGTTTAAAATTTCCATATAATCACTCCCTACATTTTTTCACTAGCTTCTATTTCATCGTTGTAGCAAGGGATTATATTGAAAAGACCCGAAATCTCAAAAATCCGCCTTACTTGTTTACCTAAGTTTACTGCACCCACCTTACCCCCAATTTTTTGAAAGGATTTATATCTTCCAATTAACATCCCTACCCCAGAACTATCCATAAAATTTACATGCTTGAAGTTAAATAATATCTTTTTAAAAGTCTGTCGCATTAAATATTCATCCAGCTTTTCGTTTACTATCCGCACCATATGATGGTCCAGTTCTCCCTTTAAATTTACAATTAAAATGTCGTTATAAACTTTAAACGTTACCCCCATTTAGTTCCATACCCCCACAATATAAGTTGCATCGGGAACAAGTATAATTTCTACAAATTTTAGGAAATTCCTGCTAAAAATAAAAAAAACGCACGAAGTGCGTTTAAAAATCGAACAAGTTCCCGATAAGTTTTCTGAATATATAAAATAAACCTGCTTTTTCGATTCCCTCCGAAGTCACTAGATCTACTTCTCCTACGACTTTACCGTCTTTTTCCGCGATTAATTTTCCTATCATCTGTCCCCCTGCAAGAGGAGCTCTCAATCTATCCGGTATTTCCAATTTGGTACCAATAGCATTCTCTTTGCCTCTCTCAACCAATATATTGAGGTCGCGAGACGCTATAATATCTACCTGTTTTTTTATTCCTTTTTCCACCGGTAACTGGACTAAAACTTCATTCTTTTTTGCAACTTGTATCGAATCGTATTTTCCAAAACCATAATCTAAAAGCTTCTTGGTGTCTTCAAAGCGATCATTTGAAGTAGGCGAATTTAACACAACCGATATCAACCGCAAATTCCCTCGTTTGGCCGTCCCGGCGAAACAATATCCGGCCTTTGCGTGAAAACCAGTTTTTAAACCATCTAATCCTTCATATTTCCCCAAGAGCTTATTGGTATTCGCCAGCATTGTAGGCTCGCGTTTTTTATCGGTATGTTCTAAATAGTCTACCCATACAGTAGACCATTCAAAGAATTTTGGATACTTGACTAGCTCCCTACTCATTATAGCAATATCATAAGCGGTAGAATAATTATTGGGATCTGGTAAGCCGTGGGGGTTGGTAAAATGGGTATTATTCATTCCAAGAGACTTTGCCTTTTCGTTCATTAACTTTACAAATCCTTCCACACTTCCTCCTATATATTCGGCCACGGCAACCGACGCATCATTGGCCGAGGCTATTGTTATACATTTCATCAAACTTTCCAGCGCCTGTTCTTCACCCGGTCCCAAAAAGACCTGACTGCCGCCGGTTTTCCACGCCCTTTCGCTTACTTTGACCTTATCTTTAAGGTTTGCTTTTCCCTGAGCTATGGCATCAAAAGCTACAAGGAGAGTCATTATTTTTGTAATGCTCGCCGGTTCCATCCGCTCATGGGCGTTCTTTTCATACAACACAGTACCGCTTTGCGCGTCTATCAGCACCGCCGAAGAAGACTTGATATCAGGATAAGGCTGGGCATATAAATTCGCGTTGTTGACAATTGAAAAAATTAATATTAAAAAGCATAATATAGCCCTTTTCCTTTTATTATTTAAACTCGACATCATAAAAAGCTTCCTCCCTTCGGTTATATATTATCCCTCAGGGAGGAATGTTATTCAGTTAAGCTCTGGGATGTGTTTTATCATATACTTCTTTTATGTGGGTTTTTGTCAAATGTGTATAAATCTGGGTTGTAGATATATCCGCGTGACCCAACATTTCCTGAACCGCTCTTAAATCTGCGCCATTTTCAATAAGGTGGGTTGCGAACGAATGTCGAAGGGTATGAGGAGTTATTTCTTTATTGATTCCCGCCATTCGAGCGTATTTTTTTATTATTTTCCAAAAACCTTGTCTAGTTAACGCTTTGCCCAAATGATTCACGAAAAGAATATCGGTATTTTTGTCCTTTATCAGAAGTCTTCTCACGTTATCAACATATTCTTTCAAGTAGGTTACAGCAAAGGATCCTATTGGAACTATTCTTTCTTTTGAACCTTTACCGGTACAACGCAAAAAACCCACATCCAGATTTACGTCTTCTGTAGTCAAAGCGATTAATTCCGAGACTCTTATGCCAGTAGAATATAACAATTCCAGCATCGTTTTATCCCTAAATCCAAGCGGATCCCTGATATCTGGTTGGTCTAAAAGTCTTTCAACCTCTTCTACTGTTAAAACTCTTGGAAGTTTTTTTTCTAGTTTTGGAGTATCCAAGTTAATAGTAGGATCTTCATCTATATAACGTTCACGCATAAGAAAATGATAAAACGATTTTATTGCTGCGCAAGCCCGTGAGATGCTGCTGCTGGCCTTTCCGCTTTTCTGCATGAGCAAAAGGTAAGAAATTATCGTCGTTTTTGATGTGAAGTTAAAATCTGTAACATTTTGCGATTTTAAGAAACGCAGATAGTTTTGTAAATCTCTCTGATATGATTCAATAGTATTGGGCGCAAGGCCTTTTTCAACACTTATAAAATTTAAAAATTGCCTTATCATTTCCTCCATCATTATCACCAGTATAATAAATTCCATAAAAAAAATGATTTCCCTTTTAAATGTACGTTGAAAAAAGTTTAATAAATACTGGAGAAATATACCCTTCTATTAAACCCGCCAGGATTAAAAATAAGCAAAATCCCAAATTCAATAGCACATAACTTGCAGTCATATTCAAATATTCTCTTTTATCCATCCTTTTCCTATTTTTGATTACTGCAACTGCAAAACAAATTCCTGTAACCCCAATAGAAAGGATCACCGGTATTGTAATGATATTCTGAGGAAGTATTGAAAATGCAGCAAAAATGCACCCTTTAATTCCGAATTCAGATGCTAAGAATCCTACTGTAAAACCTAAAATATACCCCCTGAAAAAGATGACTGCAGGTATTAATGGAAAGCTTATAACAAAAAGACCGGCGAGGTTTATAACAAGAGCCGTCTTGAGGTTGTTGAGAACCGATGTATAAAATACTACTGAAGAATCTATATTTACATTCCTCACGTTAGAAAAAAATAATTCAACATAATTTAGAAGTTCCTGCTTTTGTGCATCCGAAAGCAATCCCACAGAAAAGCTCCCTAAAACGATGCCCGACACCAGTATAAAGACTACTAGCAAGTAATAGCCTATATTCTGTTTCATATAATTTGCTATTTTTAAAATAAAGTAATTCAAAGAATATCTCCTCCCCGTCCACCTATAAAATATTATGCCGGGAGGAGTATCAATATAACTTGCTCACGATATTATCTTTCCATAAATGCCCCCTCCGCCTGCTTTCAGCTTCAAAGTGCCGGTCCTCGCTGCAATTATTTTTTCTGCAATCGCAGTGCCTACTTCACCTTTCAGTTCCTCAAAAGTGGCATAGTGTATAACGTTAATTTCGCTGCCAAAAGCTCTTATCAACCTTTCTGCCGTTTTCTTGCCAATACCTGGAATGAATTTGAGGGGCATGTTGTAATAATACGGCGGTCGCCCTTGAGGATGCACAGTTTCTTTAAAATCGGCAATTAACGTAATCCTATCTAATACTCCTATTATTACTTTATCGCTCGAACAACGAGGACAACTAATAACGGGTGGTTCTGCATCTGCTATATAGTGACAAAAAAGGCAGAAAGTCCTGTGATATTTACCCAACCTTGGATCTAATCCGTAGTTAGCAATTATCTCATTATTCGGAGTTCTTCCTCCGATGGCTTCAAACAAGCTTTCAAAATCCGGGTTTTTGAGCTTAATTTTATTATATTCTCTTCCAATGTTATCTAGGGAATGGGCATCGGAGTTTGTTATGAACTTTTTTGCGGATAATTCTCTTATTCTGTCTGCCAAATCCGAATCGGCGCTCAAACCCAATTCTATCGTGGATATTTCATCGAAATGTTCTTCAAAAGCTGATGAAATCCTATCGTAACAACTCCCATAAAAACTTTTAAAAGGAGTAAATACGTGAGCAGGTACAAGTTTTCCTCCTAAATTTCTTACTATATACAGCAGTTCACGTGCATTCAACGACGCTCTTTGAGAACTAAGGTAGATATTTGTTATGTATTTTTGTAATATATTCGAAAATTCCTCCATCTGTTTAAAACCTGGGAAATACGCTACACTGTGAGCAACACCTTTTTCCTCCTGCGTCTCTATTTCTGCCCCTAGAATCACTGTCAACTTACCATGATAGGATAGACCGCCTTTCGGTAATTCTTCCAATTCTCCCGATTTAATCTTTTCTTCTATTTCGTTGAGGACAAAAGGCGATGCGCAGTCGACCAGTCCGATGATGTTTATGCCTTTAACATCGATGCATGTTTTTAAGATAGCATCTAAAGTCAGCTGACGAGAAGCAGCCACCTTTACGGGTCTTTTGCAGGATTGACCTATATGTATGTGCAAATCAGCGAAATATACCATTTAGAATTCCCCTTGCAAAAACATTTGAGACACTACAAGCCCCACCAATGTTTTCGCATCTTTTATTTCTCCATTTTTAACCATATCCATAGCTTTCTCTATGGGTATTTTTTCTTTTTTTATGAATTCATCTTCATCGGCTTTGCTTTCGGCTTCCTCAAGTCCAAATGCTAAAAAGAGGGACATCTTCTCGTTTGAAAAACCAGGAGTGGTATAAAAGTCCATTATATGTATCAATTTTTTGGCTTTATAGCCCGTTTCTTCCAATAGCTCTCTTTGAGCACAAATGTTAACATCTTCATTTACTTCGAGTTTTCCTGCCGGTATTTCTAAGAGCATTTCCTCCACCGGTTTTCGGTATTGTCGAACCATTATTACGTTTTTATCCTCATCTATAGGGACAATTGCAACCGCTCCCGGATGTTCTACTATTTCCCGCGTTGAAAATTTGCCATCAGGAAGTTTAACTTCGTCCAATCTTAATTTCAATATCTTACCTGAAAAAATATATTTCGTATTGATTGTAGCTTCGAAAAAATCCACTGCCTCCAGCCCCCTCCCTTATTCATGACGAGTTTGGATGCAAAATTACCGGCGGCACTTGCCGCCAAGAAAAATTCACTGTCCTGTTCAAAATCTCTCCCCATAGTCTCAAGCCCGATGCCTAACGATTTTAAAACACTTATGCCTTCAATGCCTTCTTCAATTACTATACGGTGTTTTCGGTGAATCCCGCAACTTTTCAGCTGATTCATTACCTCATCGAGTTTTTCTTTTTCCATCTTTGGGATTACTACAAAAGCTTTCTTTAAAGCAATTTCCCGAAGCGACGTAATCGTATGATGGCTCACTCCGTAGTGCCTCTTTCTTTTGTCTTCGAAACTTATTCGCGGTATTACCACAGCGATTCCCTTAAGTATATTGACCGCATTGACTATTTCTCCTTGTTCCAGGCCTGTATGACCGTATTTTGTACCGGTTCCGACTATGCCGGGCCCCATCGTGACTACTGCAACGTCGCATCCAGAAGCTTTTGCCGATAATAAACCCGAATAAATATTGACTGTTTCCAGGTCACCTCCGAAGGCGTGTCCGGTAGTAACGGTCAAATCGATAAGCTTTTTTTCTTTCAATTCCCTTACAATGCGGCTCAAAAAAAGGGGGAGGCCCCCTCCATCGGTCATCACATATGCTACCTTAAGGTTTTTAGAATTTTTCTTTATTCCTGCACAAGCTGGAGCCAACATGCTGTGGAGCGTTCCCACTACCACCGGCATACCTGAAAGCGATACGGTGTTTGACAGTTTTTCAGCTAAAGAACTGGTGCTTTCTTCTGCACTCCAGGTTTTTATTTGAAAGGGGGTGTACCTTAGCTTCATTATATGGCCGTTTTTCTCTATATCAAGATTTTCAACTGAGCAATTATAAATGACAAAATGATAACCCCCGCTTCCGAGGTTTAAAAAAACTGCCGTAGTATTTAGTACTACTTCATCGCCTTTTTTGCAATAGCCTGTGAGCAGCGTATAATTTATTGCCTTATTTTTTTTACCCTCCACTTCAACTAGAATTTCTTGTAAACCTATTTGTTCCTCTAAAATTTCTAAAACCTTCCCCTTTCTTAATCTTATCATATTATTTCACCTTAATAAATCAAAAATTTCTTCTTAAGGATACTATCCTTTCTAGAATTTTGCTTAATGAATAGAATTCTGAAATAAGCTGTATTCCAAGTAAAAAAGATAGCACTCCAATTTTTGCATAATAAGAACTTATCCATGATATCATGATCCCAAGGCTTATTCCTAACACATTTGACCCAACATCTCCCATCATCAATAATTCCCTTGAATCATAAAACCAAAAGACTATAACGGAAACGGCAAGAGGCATATATAAGTATATTAAATTGGTAAGTCCTTTTCGCAGAAAATATAGAAATATTATGGTCACTGAAAATAGGAAAAACTTACAGGCCCTACCGGGTCTTAAATCCATAAGATTTAACAAATTCGTGGAAAAAGCAATAATTAATGCATCAATGATAATATCCATCCAAAAATCGTTTTTTTTCACAGCTAAAAAACAAGCTATACTCAACCCAATTATAGCCTTTATACTTCCTGTAGTTATCTTGCCCTGCAATAATTTTGAAAAATGTCCTCTAATCCCTTTTACTCCCTTAGTACCAAATATATCGTCCATTAAACCAGAAAAGCCCATGCATGCTGCAGATAACATTATGTACTCTGGAATATCTGTATTATCCCAATAAAAAACTGTATACACGTTGATAAGGAGTATTACGATTACGAAAACCACACCTCCTGCAGTGATTATTTCTTTGTTCCTGTAATTTGATTTTTTAATTGCATGTTCCCACTTTCGAAAATTTTCCAAAAAAAATACAGTTGTTATCAGTGACACAAAAGCTAATATCAATCTCAAACACCTCATGAATTATTTATTAGCCAGACTATCAGTCTATATTTTCCCATTATTGTATCTATATCATCGATATAAAGTAATTTTTTGCTAGTAGTTATGTCCAGTCTCGAAAGGTTAGAAGATTGAACAATAGCTACAGGTTTTATGTCACTTATTTTTCTTGCTATAAATCCGGGATTTAAATTTTCATCCGCTCTCACAATGACAACAAAATCATTAAAATCTATTACATCTTTGTCAAGGAATGCCTCAATAATGTTGTTAAGTTCTTTATCTTCTTTTTCATCATCGTTTAAAATTGAGGAAGTTTGTATGACTGCTCCTGCATCTTCAAGGTACTTTATAACTTCAGTTGTTGAGTCTATTTTTTTTCCAAGTTGCAATACGGTTCCTTTCTTTCCTTCTATACTTCCTTTTAACAGAGTTTTAAAATTATGTTCAAGAAATTCATAATCTCTTTTTTGTTCTTCTATAAGCAATTTTAACTGTTGGTCCTTTATTCTATTATTTTCTTTCAAAATATTGAAACTATTTTCTAATTGATCTATAATAGCTTTTTGCTGTTTTATCAATAGTTTGTCGCTATTGGCTGTAAAGCCTACTGCTATGCCTATACCTAGAGAAATAAATACAGTTGCAAGCAGTATTGCTATATGTTTAAAATTGTACAAAGTTATTCACCTCTATAAAAAACCAAACATCATCCTTACTTTGATAATTAAAAGTCTAAATAAATATTTTACTAAAGGCGAAGAAGTACTGATTATTAAAATTGGGAAAAAAGCTGCTGCTAACAATGCAGCTAAATAATTGCTTTTTATTCTGTACCGGTAAAGTTTGTTAACTCCCTTGGCATCGATTAAAATATGCCCGACTTTAAGACGTACCAAAAAAGTGCTAGCCATCCCTTGCCGTCCTTTTTCCAAAAAATCTATCATGTTAGTATGGGTACCTACTGCTATGATTAAATCAGCGCCACTATGATAAGCTAAAAGCAATGCCATATCTTCGCTTGTTCCATTAACTGCCATAATCTTATAATCAAGTTCTAGTTGTTTTACTCGTTCAAGTCCTGGTGCTCTGCCGTCAGGATAAGCATGAACTACTATTTCTGCTCCGCACTTTAATCCTTTGTCGCTTATGCTATCCATATCTCCCACTATAATGTCTGGTTTTAAACCGAATTCTAATAATGCATCTGCTCCTCCATCTACTCCTATAAGGACTGGTTTAATTTCATCTATATATGACATTAAAGCCAAAATATCTTCCTTGTAATCTTTACCTCGCACTACAACCATTACATGTTTTTTTCGCAAATCCGTCTTAAGAGTAGGCACGGTATAATCTGCTGATATAAGTTTTTTTTCATGTTTGATGTACTCAAGGGTGTTAATTGCAAATTTTTCAATTTCTTTTTCATAATTAAGCTTTGCTTCATTATATTTGGATCTGATATATTCTTTTGTTACAATTATTCCTTTGCAGAAAAATTTTCCATTTAAAATTATCTCTCCATCGTCCTTTATCTCAATCAGATCTCCATCGCGTATCAAATCAATTAATCCGTTTTGGGTAACATCCACTAAAACCTTACCGGCGTTAACAAGTACTTCTGGACCTTGATTTAAAAATCGCCCGCTAATAGAAGGTTGAAAATTAATAATTCCTTTCACCTTGCATTTTATAAGTTGGTGTGCTGCTACTTCATCAATATCTTTATGAGAAAGGACAGCTATATCTCCCGGTTTTACACGCTGTATTAACCACTTTGTTTTTTTATCAACAACTGCTCTCCCTACTATGAATTTAGCCATTTCGTGATTTCCTCTCAAAATAAATACCTTTTGCAGCAGTTAACCTGTTTTTATTATTTCCATTAAATTTATTTTCTAACACGCCACTCTCTTAACATAAATGAAACAATGAGGTGAATTTACTAAAACAATAGATAAATAAAACACCTCCTGTTAGCCTAGCTTCTATACAGGAGGTGTCTTTAAGGGTATTAATTATCTTAAGAAATGGCTTTTTGTTCCATTCTTATCTTATCCGAAATCATTGCTATAAATTCTGAATTCGTGGGTTTCCCTTTATCTTTTTGAACGGTATATCCAAAGAGATTGTTAATGGTTTCTATACAACCTCTGTTCCATGCCACTTCAATAGCATGTCTGATAGCTCTTTCAACTCTGCTCGGCGTAGTATTGTACTTTTTTGCTATGGTGGGATAAAGCACCTTGGTAACGGCACCTAATAGTTCAACATTATTTACCACCATTGCAATAGCATCTCTTAAATAAAAGTAACCTTTTATGTGCGCTGGAATCCCAATTTCATGTATTATATTGGTTATCTCCATTTCCAAATTAGCATCCTTTCTTTTAAATGTTTGAATATTTGTGGTGCTTTTTATTGAATTTTGCAAAATTCTCCCTGAATCATAATCCAGTTCACGTATTCGATCCACCAGAATTTTTAAATCAAACGGTTTTACTACATAATAATCTGCTCCTAAATTTATTGCTCTTTGGGTAATTTTATCCTGTCCTACTGCAGAGAGAACGATAATTTTTGGTTTTTTGTCAAAATTCGTTAATTTTTCTATTACACCTAATCCATCAAGATTGGGCATGATTATATCAAGAACAACTACATCTGGGCACAACTCCTGAACTTTTTCCAGAACTTCTAGTCCGTTATAAGCCTTGCCAATCACTTCCATATCCTCTTGCGCTGAAAAAAACTCTTCCAAAAGGTCGCAAAATTCTTTGTTGTCATCTGCCAAAAGTATTTTTTTCTTGTCGCCCATCGTTGTTGACCCCCCTATAAAATTCTCTATATTTGATATATTCGACAATTTATGGTATTATCCTCCTGTAATTCCATAAAATGTTTTAATATTTATATACTTGTCGTTCGCTTTTCAATTTTGCTATCTCTTCAATCATCCACTCGGCAAAAACTCCATAACCTCTCGTCGGATCATTTACAAAAACGTGAGTTATTGCTCCAATAAGGTAACCATCCTGAATTATCGGACTTCCACTCATTCCTTGTACAATGCCGCCAGTTTTTTCTAATAGACGAGGGTCGGTTATTTTTATTATCATTCCTTTTGTGCTAGGAAACTCTTGTTTTATAATCTTTTGAATTTCTATATCAAATTTTTCTATCTTTTCACCATCAATTACAGTTAGAATTTGTGCCTTTCCTTCGTGGGCATAGCTGGAAAGTACCACTGGAATTTCACCAAAAAGAGGATTTACTGCAGGCCTATACATTTTTCCAAATATGCCAAAGGAAGTATTAACTAAAATGTTGCCGATAACTTCCTCTTCTTCAACAAAAACTCCCCTTTTTTCGCCAGGGACGTTTTTCTTGGCTGGGACTACGTTAATGATACTCGCTCTAATAATTTCTCCCTGTCCAACTTCAACCACCCTACCAGTGTCTGAATCTGATATGATATGTCCTAAGGCGCCGTAATATCCAGACTCTGGGTCGTAAAACGTAAGGGTACCGACACCAGCAGCAATGTCCCGCACCCAAAGCCCTATTTGGTAAAATCCCTGATTATTTTTTACTGCAGACAATTTTGTGTTAAAAGTTTTACCGTTCCTTTTTACAGTTAATTCTACTATCTTGTCTTCATCTTTATTTATAATCTCAGTTACATCATCAGCAGTATGAATTTTTTGACCGTTAATAAAAATAACGGTATCACCTGCCTGTATTCCCGCATTTTTGGCAGGATAATGTGTTTTTCCCTGTTCATCAACGACAGAAGCAATTCCTACGACAATTACCCCGTTTGGCCTCAATTTTACTCCTATAGAATGTCCTCCTGGTATAACTTTTATTTCAGGTAATACTTCTAATTTCATCTTTTTTACAGGGATAATTCCGAACAATCGAAACTCCAGATCGTACGTTCCTAAACGATCAGACCTAATGGAAAGGGGATTTTTTAAGTTTACAGAAATTTTATCCTGTAAATTACTTCCATTAATAGTTAACGAATCCCTTGTTCTTGATAAAAGTTGGAATTTTAGAGGTATTCTAAGGTCTATAACATGTTCTTTGCCTTCTATTACTTTGACTTTGTCAGGAAACCAGGGAAAACCTGACAATTGGGAGGAAATTGACAGAAACAAAAGAAGAATTGCTAAAAGAATACCCAATAATTTTCTTTTGTTCACTGCCACAGCTTTCACTCCTTCTGTAAAAAATGAAAAAACCGGGCCTGAAAATTAAGATAACCCGGTTCGCTTCTTTTAATACTGGAAGAAAAAATAAAAAACCCCAAAAAAGGGGCCTTGCAATTTTAATATTTTCTTTTTATTTTCTCGGCCAATTCAAGCATTTCTTTTGCATGTGCAATCGTCTTGTCAGTAATTTCAGTTCCGCCTAACATCCTAGAAATTTCCTTTATTCTCTCTTCGCCTTTTATTTCCTTAACCGTTGTAAATGTTCTATCATTATTAGATATTTTGTTTATACAAAAATGCGCATCCCCCAGACTGGCTATTTGAGGTGAATGGGTGACGCAGAGTACCTGATGGTTACGCGATATTTTAAATAATTTTTCTCCTACTATTTGGGACATCCTTCCGCCAATACCCACATCTATTTCATCGAAAATCAAACAAGGAATGTTGTCTATCTGAGCAAGTATGCTTTTTAAAGCCAGCAAAATGCGTGAAGCTTCACCGCCGGATACTATTTTAGCAAGAGGTTTTAATGGCTCTCCCGGATTTGTGGAAATCAAAAATTCCACCGTATCCAATCCTTTCTCGCCTATTTTGACGGTTTTATTTTTTACCTTTACTCCTTCTTCCGATTCTATCCAATTTATGTCGACCGAAAATTTTACATCCTTCATTCCTAGATCTTTCAATTCTCTTGAAATATTTTTCTCAAATATTGAGGCGATAGTTTTTCTTAATTTGTGCAGTTCCAAAGCACTCTTTATATAATCTTGCTTGAGTATTTCTAGGGAATTTTCCAACTTTATTATCTCTTCATCTATATTCAATGCTTCCTCCAATTTAGAAGCAGCTTGTTCTTTATATTTGATCAATTCGTCGATGCTTTTGTTGTACTTGTTCCTTAGTCTGTTCAAAAAGGAAATCCTTGCTTGTATTTCGTCTAGCTTCCCCGGTTCAAAATCTATAGTTTTTATATGGTCCCTTAAGTCAGAAACCACATCTTCTAACTCGTATAAAATATTTCTTAGGCTATCCAAATCCTTTTTTATAGGCGAAAAGTAAGCAACAACTTCATCCAATGCATTGACTACTTTTGCCACATTGTCAACAACAGCAGGGCTATTTTCATCTCCTTCATAAAGGGTTAAAAGACTGAAATTGAGAGACCTTAAAATTTTGTCATAATGCTCTAAAATTTCTAGTTCTCTTTCCAATACTAAATCTTCTCCAGGTTTCAATTGCGCCATTTCAAGCTCATCAACTTCTAATTTTAATTGTTCTTTATATTTTAAAAATTCTTCTTGCGCCTTTACGAAGCTTCTAAGCTTATTTTCTGTATCAATAATTTTTTTATATAAACTCCGAACTTCCTCTTTTTTTTCTTGTAATTCTTTTCCACCCAAAAGGTCTAGCATTTCTAAATGCTTTTCCGGATTTAAGAGAGATTGGTGCTGGTGCTGACCGTGAATATCTACCAAATTCTTACCTAAGGCTTTTAAAGTCGAAACAGGTACACTAATCCCGTTTATTCGGCAGTAATTTTTACCTTGTTGGTTAATTTTGCGCGAAATTATTAAAAGATTATCTTCTTGTTCAATGCCCATTTCCGTCAATATGTTGTAAATTGTTGGATTATTGTATTCAAATACAGCTTCTATTACCGAAAATTCTTTGCCTGATCTTATATATTCACTGGATGCCCTTTCTCCAAGAATCATTCCTATCGCATCGATTATAATAGATTTACCTGCACCTGTTTCTCCAGTTAAAACATTTAATCCTTCTTTGAATTCTATTTCCACATCGTCGATCAACGCAAAATCTTTTACAATCAATTTAAGAAGCATAATATGCCTCCTAGATCATTTTATAAGACTTTCAAGTTTTTCTATTATACTTTTTACTGCATTTTTGGAACGTGCCACGACTAATATTGTATCATCACCAGCAACCGTCCCTACGATTTCTTCCCAATTTAAACCATCTATAGCCGCAGCAGCTGCTTGAGCAGTCCCTGACAGGGTTTTCACTACAACAATATTTTCCGATGAATCAATTTTTACAATAGATTCTTTAAACATCCTCACAAGCTTTTCCGAAACAACAACAGTTTTATCTGGTTCCGAATAACAGTAGCGGTTATTGTCTCTTAAAACTTTGACTAGCCTTAATTCTTTTATATCTCGAGATACAGTAGCCTGTGTTACATTAAAGCCGCATTTTCTCAGTTCTTCTGCAAGTTCTTCCTGGGTTTCAATTGGCTTTTCTCTTATAATCTCTCTTATCTTTATATGTCTTTTAGCTTTCAAACGGCACACCTCCATTATTGCTCTCTAAGTTTTTTTCTTAAAACATCGTAAAAGCTCCTATTTTTAATACGTACAAGTTTGGTGTAATGTTTTGATTTTTTCACTACTACTTTATCATAGGGCTGCAAGCGATATCCCAATTGTCCGTCTACCGTAAGCATTATTTCCTGGTGTTCTGCAACTACCTGAATGGTAATAGAATCATGGGGGGAAATTATCATAGAACGGTTTTGAAGGGTATGAGGACATATTGGAGTCAGAATTAGAACTTCTACATTGGGAGCAACTAAAGGTCCACCTGCAGAAAGCGAATAAGCAGTCGAACCTGTAGGAGTGGCAATTATGAGCCCATCGGCATTAAACGTATCTACATAAGCATCATTAACAGATGTTTTAAGTCTTATAAGTCTAGCAAAAGGACCTTTTGTGACTACAACATCATTTAAAGCTAAAAAATTTTTTACGAATTTTTCTTCTCTGAAAACTTTCGATTCAACCATCATTCTTCTATCTATGTAGAACTTTCCCCTTTTTAGCAGTTCTAAGTCGCTAAATAAATCAGACACTTCTACTTCGGTAAGGAAGCCTAAATGGCCCAGATTTATTCCCAGAACAGGGATTTCATAAGGAGCTAGCTTGCGCGCTACATTTAGCAAAGTACCATCTCCACCGAGAGTTATAGCAAGGTCGATATTTTTCGCCAGTTCTTCTAAATTATTATATTCTACGGGAAGACCAAGCTTATTCACGATAGAAGATTCTGTAAATACTTCATAGTTATTTTCTTTTAACCATCGTATAAGAGATGTCGCTACGTTTAATGCATTATTTTTAGAAAGATTCAGGAAAAGGCCAACCCTATGCAATTTATTCACCTCTAGTCAAAAAACCGAGTAAAAAACCGACAAAAAAAATTCCCAAAACATAAAAAATATAACGTAATTTATCGTAATCTTTCTTTAGAAAGGAATACTCTATAGTTTTTATCTTTTGCTGCTCCATATCAACCAATAAAATACCTGCAGGCTTATACACAAGGTAATACTCAAGAAGTTGCCTCCTCGTAGCCGGTATATCCGCTGAAGGGGAAGTTTTCCCGGATTTTACTTCTGCTACATAAACTTTTCCGCCTTTTTTTACTATGACATCAGCTCTCACTTTAATTTCTTTAGGTCTTCCGTTTATAAAAATAAAGTATGACGCACCCTTTTGTACATCTAATATATCAAAACCGTATTTTTTTAGCAAATCTATTGCTTTTTTCTCATAAATTCGGGCTTTTTCCCTCCGGTGTCTTAAAATTATTCTTTTATGAAATCTTAAACTCCATATTCCTAGGAAACCACCTACAATAATTAACAATATACTGACATACCATTTCATATTCATATATAAACATAACCTCTTTAAACTTTCTCTTTAATTTAGCACTTTATGTGCTTCTTCGACGACTTTTTCTATCTCTATTCCAGAAACATTATTCGGAATTTTTTTAAACCACGATAAAAATTCAATATTCCCCTTGGGTCCCTTTATCGGTGAAAAAGTCAATCCGTGACAATATAATCCAATCGAATTTGCCGATTCTATTACCTGGGTAATCGCCTTTTCGTGCAACTTTTTATCTCGAACGATGCCGTTTTTAACTTCCTTCCTTCCCACTTCAAACTGTGGCTTTATAAGTGCTATAAAGTCTCCTTCTTCCTTCAGTAGTTTAAAAAGAGGCTCAAATACTTTTGATAAAGATATAAATGAAAGATCGGCCGTAATTATATCGACAAGTTCGCCTATATCTTCAAAACAAAGGAAACGCACATTTTTCCGTTCGATGTTTATTACCCTCGGGTTGTTTCTAAGAGAAAGGTCCAATTGCCCGTATCCTACGTCAACTGCATAAACTTTAGAGGCTCCCTCTTTTAAAAGGCAGTCTGTAAATCCACCGGTCGATGCCCCCGCATCCAATGCGACTTTATTTTTAACGATAACCGAAAAAACGCTCAAAGCTTTTTTTAATTTTAATCCACCTCTACTTACAAACGGCAAAGACTTTTCCCTAATTTGTATTTCCGCGTTTATATCAACGAGAGTTCCGGGCTTGTCTACCCTGATATTGTTTACAAATACGTTCCCCATCATAATTTCGGATTTTGCTCTTTCCCTGCTCGGAAAGAAACCCCTTTTTACCAAAAATACATCTAGCCTTTGTTTTGGCAATTCTTTTTCACCTCAAGTCATTACTTACCTGATTTTTGGGGAAACAATTCAATTCCGAAACGTTTTTTTAAAAAATGGAAAATATACGCGACCTTATAGACTATTTCCTTGGATTTTTTTATAGCTAAACTTTTACCTAAAGCCTTTCCACCTACTGTAATTGTTGAAATCGTTCCAGCGATTAAAGTGCTTATTATAATTTCCGGCACGTCATTTTTACCGTTAATTATCTTCGCTACTATTGAAGCGCCTGCTGCACCGCTTATTATCCCTGAGATATCGCCAATGACATCATTACAAAAATTTGACACTATATCAGCATTTCTAATAAGCCGTACTCCCTCTTTCCCCCCAGGAATTTTATGAGCTGCCATTGCATGAAAAGGTGTCTCCTCTGCAGAAGTAACCGCAATTCCTATGATATCAAATATTATCCCTATGAACACTATGCAGGACAAAATAAAAAATGATAAGATTAAATTCAACTTATCCATTAATGTCTCCGAAATAAAGCTAAAAAAAACGGAAAGCCCAAAAGTTAATACCAATACTTTATAAATCCATCTAGCTTTTGGTCCTCCGTTGTTTTTTTTGCACGTGATTTTTTTATTATTGTTTTTACTTAAATTACTCAAAAAAACTCACCCCAAACGAGGTGGAACAGGAGGTAGTGAACTGAGTAAATTTTGCGGCTTAGGTCCAGCAGGATTTCCCAGAGAAGCACCTCCCGTCGCCGGAAAAGGCGGTTCCCCTTTACGCCTCTCTCTGCCTTGTCGCCAAAGGCAGGGCTGGATTGCCACTTAGTCCGCACTGCAATCCTCAGTCCACTTCCTTTTGGAACAGTCTAGGAGTTTTCCTCACCGAAATCCACCTTCTCCTAGCCTCTTTTGCAGTAAGGGTTTCAAAGGTAATTAAGCCGCATTTAAATGGCCAGTTTAAATGCGTTTTCCCTTTTTCCACCCTTCCCGCTCAAGGCAGGCTACACTGCACCCAACACGGTTTGTATCGGATGCAGGTTCACGCCCTAAGCCGTAACAGGAGGCTTTTAGCCTTCCATCACGCACTTAGGTCTCCACGGGAGTAGGGTCAAACGCCCGCATGCCTTTGCAGGTTGCCCCACTCCCTTACTCCCTGCACCAACCCCCGACTGGGCGTCGAAAGCCAGCACAAGGAACTTCATCGATGTGCCCTCGACGGATTTTTAGCCCCGTCTTCAGAGAAGAAGATTTCGACTAGAATACTGCACCACCTGTTCCACCTTAATTCCGAAATGTACTACTGAAGTATATTATAACAAAAATAATTCCTTAACTTCAAATCGCACTTTGTTTCTTAGTGTCTAGCTAAAATCAATTAAATAACTAATACTGCCTTTCAACAAGAAAATCGATGAACTGCATAAAAAATCTACTGTTTTTAAATTCGCTCGCTATTTCTTTTGACTCATCGGAAAGAACCTTCACCAGCTTCTTTGATTTTTCGTACCCGAAAATACTCAAGAAAGTATTTTTCTTGTTCTTTATGTCGCTTCCTACGGGCTTCCCTAATTTTTTTTCATCCCCGTGCACGTCCAGAAGGTCATCGACTATTTGAAATATAAGACCGATTTTTTCTCCTAATTTATCTAATTTATCCAGGGCTGATGCCGGAGCTTCTGCCAATCTTGCTCCAGACCACAAAGCTGCCCTTATAAGACAACCGGTTTTATGGCTGTCCATATAAAACAAAGTGTCTTCATCTATTTCAATGCCTTGCGATAATATATCTATAGTTTGACCTCCAATCATACCCAAGCTTCCGGAAGCCAAAGATATTCTATCTATAACTTCTATCACAGCTTTCAGTGATATGCCTTCGATTTGAGCATTTTTAGCTATTGTTCTGAACGCTAAAGTCAGCAAAGCATCTCCTGCTAACATCGCTATGGCATCACCGAATACTTTATGGCAAGTGGGTTTTCCCCTTCGGAAATCGTCGTTATCCATCACTGGTAAGTCGTCGTGAATGAGGGAATAAGTGTGTATCATTTCTATTCCACATGCAGTAGGCAACACTTTCTCACCTGGCAAATCAAATAGTTCCGCCGCTTTTATCGTCAAAATAGGTCTTATCCTCTTTCCACCATTGAAGGTGCTGTAACGCATGGCTTCATGAATTTTTGACGGGTACTCATTTGATTTTGGCAAGTAGTTATCCAGAGCTTTTTCTATTATTTTCCCAATTTCTTTTAATTTAATTTCAAAACTTCGCAATTCTATATACACCCTCCATCAAAATCTTTAAAATCTATTTGACCGTTTAAATCTTTTATCAAAACCCGTACACGCCCTTCTGCCTCGTCTAAAATTTTTGTGCAAATTTTTGTAAGTTTAATTCCTTCTTCGAAAAGCAAAAGCGATTCTTCCAAAGAGAGGTTGCCTTGTTCCAGCTTTTCGATAATCTCTTCAAGGCGGGCAATCGCTTCTTCGTATTTATAATCCGGCATCACTTTTCTCTCCTTTTTTCTCCTTACTTTTTACACAACAAACTAAGTGACCGTTTAAAACGATTATTTTGATTTGTTGTCCGACCTTCACATCTTCTATTCTTTTTACTATTTTAGAATCTTCGATCTTCTGACATATACTGTATCCCCTCTCCAATACAGCTAAGGGACTTAAGATATTGAGCCTTCCTGCCAAAAATTTCAAATCGGTTTTTTTATTTGTCAGATGATTTACAATTTCTCTTACAAGTCTTTTCATTAGAGAATCCATTAAAATCCGGTTATTGTCTATCTCCGAGCGAAGTTTTTTAAATACGACAGATCTTTTTATGTATTCAATTTCCTGCTTTCTTGAATTAATCAGCGCGCAAACAGAAGCTAGCAATCTTTTCTTTCTTTGTGTTATTTCCGAAAGTAGTTGTCTTTTTTCCGGAACTACCATTTCCCCCGCTGCTGAAGGCGTAGGTGCCCTTTTGTCAGCAACAAAATCAGCTATAGTGTAATCGGTTTCGTGACCCACTGCCGAAATTATCGGGATCCTAGAACCATATATCGCCCGAGCCACTTTTTCTTCGTTAAAAGTCCACAGTTCTTCTATCGAACCTCCTCCACGGCCCAGGATTATCACATCTAGATTTACTATCTTATTTAGGTCCTTTATCGCCTCGCAAATTTCATCGGCAGCTTGTTTCCCTTGAACCGATACCGGAGCTATCAGAATATTCACATTTGGATATCTTCGCCGTATAACCGTTAATAAGTCTCTTATTGCCGCACCGTTTAGGGAAGTTATAATCCCTATATTTTTGGGTAAGAAAGGAATAGGTTTTTTGGAACTTATATCAAATAGGCCCTCTTTTTTCAATTTTTCCTTCAATTTTTCGTAAGCCAAATAAAGTGCGCCTATTCCGTCGGGCTGCATATCGTCTACGTACAACTGATATTCTCCGTTTCTTTCGTACACCGTAACGTAGCCGAAAGCAATTACTTTCATTCCATTTTCCGGCATGAAAGGTAACAAAATGCTTCGGTTTTTAAACATTACACAACGGATTTGAGCCTTTTCATCTTTTAAAACAAAATATAAGTGACCTGAAAGGTGGTACTTAAAATTTGAAATTTCACCCCGAACATAAACCTGCCTTAATATTTCGTTGGAATCAAACAAATATTTTATCATTCCAGTGAGCTCGCTGACCGTGAGGACAGGCCCATGCATAACGTCTTCCTCCAGAGTTAGACTGAAAAATTAGGTCGCAATCTTTCTATGTCCCGGGCCACCGCGCCTAAAACTCCGTTTACGAACTGGGGAGATTTTGCATCCCCATATTTTTTGGCAATTTCTACCGCCTCGTTAATAGAAACGCTCAAAGGGATATCATCACAAAAAAACATCTCGTATATGGCTATTCTCAGTATGTTTCGGTCTGACACATTAAGGCGTTCCACCCTCCAGTCTATTGAGTAATCATCAATTATATCATCTATTTGCTCTTTTCTTTCAAGTACTCCATTAACCTCATTAAGTACGAATACTTTCGCATCTTCGTTTAAAGGTTTATCTACCGCAATTTTAAAAGCTTCCTCTACAGTATTTCCTCCGGCATCTATGGCAAAAAGTATTTTAAAACTTAATTCTCTTGCAAGTTTTCTGCTCAAGGCTGCTGCACTCCTTTACCTGCCTGGCGGTAAAATTTTATCAAGAATATCCCTCAATCCTTCCTTTTTATCTATGTGTTTGCCAATATAATACCCTAAAAAAGCGCAAAAAACAAGAAAAATGGCTTTTATGACTCCGAAAACTAATATTAAAAGACCTATTCCAAATCCTATAATAGCACCTATGAGTTTACCCCTGTGATGCTCCCATAATTCCCAAAAAAAGTCCACAATTCTCACCCCTTACTGCTTTTTTGTTTTTGAGGAATTGCGATATTTTCAACCTTAACCTTTATTTCCTTGACTGAAATTCCTGCCATAGATTCTACGTAATCTTTTACCACCTTTTGCAATTCACAAGTAAGTTCCGGAATTTTGGTGTCAGGAGCCACTATCACATTGAGAACTATGGAAATGGAATCTTCTTTGGGCTTCAATTTAACATTCACGTCTTTCAATCTTTCAACGTTATTAGCAGCCTTAAGGATTAAATTTTCGACTGCCTTGAAAGAAATGCTAACACTTCCCATTTCACCGTTATTTATCACGCTTTCTGGAATTTTTCTATTCCTAAAACCGGAAAGTAAAATAAATATACTGCCGACCAAAAATATTCCGGCTACGATACCCATTTCCCAGCGCCCGTAAAAGTATACCAATCTTGTCCAAAAATAATCCAGTGAAAAAAATTTAATCGAAAATAATATAGCAAGTACAGAAACTACAACCATGGCTAAGCAAATAAAAAACACAATTACCCTCTCAAATAATCTCATCGGAATACCCCTTTCAAATGGAAAATTAACCCCCTAAAATAGGGGGTTTTATTTCACCTTTGCCTCACCTTCTTTAGACTGCTGACCAAAATTTACACCTTGCACATGAATATTTACTTCTGTTACTGCAAGCCCCGTCATGTTTTCTATGGCTTTCTTTACGTTTTCCTGAACCTTCCATGCCACTTCGGGAATACGAACACCGTAATTCACAATTATGTATATGTCCGCTACTACCTCTTTTTCTCCGACCTGAACTTTTACGCCTTTTGACAGATTTTTGCGCCCCAGCATTTCTGCAATTCCGCCTGCAAAACCTCCGCTCATACCGGCGACTCCTTCAACTTCCGTTGCCGCAAGACCAGCTATTATGCTAACTACTTCGTCGGTTATCTTTACAGAGCCTTTTCCGTTAGTAGGTTCCATTAAAAACACCCTCCAATTTCAGCTTTAGTAAACTTTAACCAAAGGAACGATTAAATTATAGCAAAAATCAGAAGAAATTACAATTACATCAATTACTTTCTCTCCACAATAGTAATTTTTTCCAAGGAAAGCCCAGTAGTTCTGGTTACTATATCTGTAATCTGTGCCACTTCTTTTGTAGAGAGTCCTTCCGATTTTACTATAACATTAGCTGAATCTCCTGAAATAATTATCACCGCATCTTCAAAGCCCTTCGCTTTTATCAAGTTTTCGACATTCATTTCTTTTTCTACTTTTTCTGCTAGCGCAATGAGATCTTTTTGAGCTTTTTCCTTAGATTCCTGGCTTGCATTGGGGTTGTTTATTATTTCGCGCAAATAATCGGCTTCCTGACTCCTTAAACGGTCCCTTTCTAGCCGGTAATCGACGAAAAAGTCTTTTTCGGAGCCATTTTTTGTACTTACTGATTCACTTATTGAAGGGTTTAAAGATGAAACTTTCTCGGCATCAGGGAGGCTCTTATCTCTATAAATTACTTGGGGGTAATTTTCAGTCATGAGCAGGTATATTGAAATTATCAGTAACATTATAAAAATACCAATTAGTAAAGCCTTGCGTTTAAACAAAATCATAAATTCACTCCCTTTCATTTTGAAAATGGTAAAACCTTTATTTTATAAAGAGGGATACCTAATAAAGTAGATGTGGCTTTTGTTATCCTATCTACTATTTGAGAGGAATTTCCTCCCTCGGCTACTATCAAAACTCCCTTTACCGTTGGTTCTATTTTTTTTACTAATAGAGGCTCTTCTTTGCCTCCTTTATTGAGAAGGACTACTTGCTTGTTTGCCTGAATTTCTGTAATTGACCTGACACCTCCTTCGCTGTCGTTTTCCTCGGTAACTCTTTTATTGTCAATCGAGTTATAGGCTGGTTCAACATATCCCTCACTTTCGAGTGTAACCATAACTTTAACCCTCCCCGCGCCTTCTATTTGAGACAAAATTTGCTCTAATCTTTTTTCTATTACTGACTGAAAAAGTTGTATGTCGTTATCTGAAACTAAATCATCTTTGGATTCCACGGGACTTAATTCTGCCCTATCCAACACTTTTTCCTGCGATGTAATTTTAGCAAAAGATAGCATTAAGAGCCCCATCAACCCTATGATTATTAAAAAACTAACAGAGTTATGTTTATTTTTTTTGAACATGTTTATATAATTTTTTATAATTTCGCTTTCCATTAATTTCCCTCCATTTCTACTGAAATGTTTGTTTCGGGAATTTCATAAAAAGCGCTCAAATATTCTTTTATTTTTTTGATTTCATCTTTCATCGAATTATTATTCGGAATATTACTAGGCTGCGAATCTAGGCTTACAAATACTTTTTCCACATTTTTAGGATGTCGTATAGACTCTTTATTAATTACTAGGTGAATTTCTTTAATACTCCCGTCTTGGTTTAATTTAACATCTGTTTTGCAAACCGCAAGAGAGGTAATTTGTTTAAGCTGTCGAACGAGTTTTTTTTCAAGCTCTTTCTCAAATAATTCCAATGCCATTTTAATATGTTCTTGTTTTAATTTTTCTGCCTGATTAGAAATTGAATCCTCATTAAGGTATACCATGGCTTTTAATTGTATACCATCAAAAAATTTATCGGCTTTTAGAAGTGATATTATCGGATTTAATATAGCAATTATCACAATTATCCCCAAGGTAACTTTTATATATTTTCGCAACTCGTTGCTGGGCATGAGTAATTCCACAAACAATGTAAAGATTACAACTAAAATTACCTGTTTAATCCACGAACTTAAACCGGCAACCACAACATCACCTCAGCATAATCGAAAAATTTCCTGCGGCTAACACAATCGTTATAGCGATGAAGAACATCATGGATACCGATGCAACGGAAATAAATACAAGAGTCAACGAATTGCCTATATCGTTTAAACATCTTACCATTGCATCTTCACCGACTGGCTGTATGATTGCTGCGCTCAAACGGTATATGAAAATAATCGATAAGATTTTTATCACAGGAAAAATTGTTATTAGAAATAATGTCAACAATCCAATTAATCCTATTGTATTTTTCAATATAATCGAATAGCCCACTACTGCATCTAATGCATCGGAAAATATGCCTCCAACGATAGGCATAAAATTTTTCGATGCGAACTTTGCCGTCCTTATAGTTATCCCGTCAACAGTAGCAGCCGTCGCCCCTTGGACTACCATTATACCTAAAAAAACACTCAAAAAAAGCCCTATCAAAAATACACACAACTGCTTCAATAGATGTGCGAGCTGGGAAACGTGAAAACTGTCGGTAATATTATTAACCAAGCTCAAGACAGAAATCAAAAAAATTACAGGAAGAATTATGTCTTTAAACCATGTGCTTGCAGCGGTAATCCCAATGAAAATGATAGGATTAAATACACTTGCTGAAGTTATTCCTCCAACTGCAGCAAGTAAAGTAAATACTGTTGGCATTATGGCTTGCACAAATGAAACCATTTTATTTATCGCTTCTTGCCCTGTTTCAATGGCAATCGTAAAACTCTGAATAGCTAATAACACCAAAACTAATAAAACCGCGCTGTAAGCCATTTTCCCTATATTATCTTTTTCAAATCCATAATAAAGATTTTTTAAAACAGAGCTAATCAAAGAAAGTGCAATCAATTTTACAAGTAAACTGTAATTTGCCGTGATTTCATGAAATATATACCGCATTATCCCTTCAAATAAAGATTTAAAATCGATGTTTTGATCTTTCTTAGGTGAATTCAAAAGATCTTTTAAATCACCTAAATAAAAATAACTCCCGTATTCACGGTTGAATTCGTTTATAAACTCGTTAATTTCTCTTATATCAAGGTCTTCCAACTGATTCTCTATATTATTAGCAGCAAAAGCCATTTGTTGAGTTATCAGCAAAATTAACAAAAGCCAAGGTAAAGCTCTTCTCAAAACAATCACCTTTTCAATGGAGAATTTTCAACAAAAGTTCAAGAACCGACATGAGGATCGGTATTGAAAGAAGCATAATTATAATTTTTGCGGCAAATTCTATTTTCGTAGCTATGGAGGATGAACCTGCATCCCTGCAAATTTGAGCTCCAAATTCTGCTACGTAAGCAATACCTATGATTTTAAGTATTGCACTTAAATAGATAAAGTCTATATTTGCCCTCGCCGCCATATTTTGTAGAAGACTTAGGACAGTGGCAATTTTGTTTAGCATCAAAAGAAAAACAAAAATCCCCGCTATTATGCTAATAAGTAAGGCTATTTCAGGCCTTTCTTCCCTCAATAATACTACAAAAACGGCTGTTATCAAGCCAATTCCAACAATTTGTACAATTTCCATGTCTCCATCTCCTCAATACAAGTGGAAGATTGATTTTACATTGTCAAAAAGTCTGCTTATCATCTGGATGACCATCATGAGCACTATTACTACCCCTACGAGAGTAGTCATTTGGGCTTGTTCTTTTCGTCCAGCTTCATCGAGGACTTTGCTTAAAATCGAGATAACTATACCAATCCCCGCTATCTTAAATAGAACGTCTACGTCCATATAATGACACCTCTCAAAATAATCTGGGGGTTAATACAGCAATAAGACCAGCATCAGACCAGTTAATACGCCTAAATATTTCCACAATTTTTCGTTTTTCCTTTTTTCTTCCAGAGCCAAATTTTCCTGTTGCTTCAATTGTGACAATGTCAGCTTTAAATTTCTTATCTGATCTTCCTTATCTGAGGAACCAAGGTACTTGCCAAAAGAAGTTAGTATTTCATAGTCAGAATCGTTTAATGGAATTTGAGATTTGAACTCATTAAGCGACATTTCCCAAGCTTCAGAAGCCGTATATCCTTCCATTGAAAGTAAAAGTTGACGGACTTTTCTTAAAAACATAGAAGTAGTTGGATCGCACCTTTTGCTTATATTGTTTAAAGCCTCCGGTAGGGGGGATTGACCGAAATCAATTTCCGTTTCCAGCATGGATAAGGCTGTTTGAAAGTTTCGCAAAGCTTTAGGCCTGTGTTGGTAATATCCCGCCATAATAAGCCCTATCATCGTGCAAGAAAAAATCACCAATGCACTTCCTATTAACTTTAACATTTTTTTCTTCCCCCTTTTCGTTCCGTTCGTATATAACTCTAAAATCTTTACCCTCAACCACTTTTTCTAACGTGCCTATTCCGTCGCTGAACCCCAAAACAAGATACCTATCGAAGAATTGGTTTTCTATTAATTTCCGTATGGTAGGCCTTCTTTTCAAATCTTCTAAATCTGTGCCATGGGCAGTCGTTAACAGTTTGACTCCCGTATTTATTGCCTCTTCCAAAGCCTCCACATCTTCAGACCTTCCAATCTCGTCGGTAGCTATTATTTCTGGAGACATAGACCTTAGAAGCATCATAATTCCTAATGCCTTCGGGCATCTATCAAGGACATCTGTGCGTATTCCTACATCATTTTGAGGCACTCCTTCGTAACAACAAGCTATTTCAGATCGCTCATCGACTAATCCGACCTTAAAACCTTTATAGCCCAGTTTAGAATTTCCAGAACTGAGCTGCCTTATTAAATCCCTCAGTAAAGTCGTTTTTCCCGCTTTAGGCGGCGAAATTATCATCGTATTTAAAAACTCGCCTTTTTCATTCAATACAAATGGAATTATTTTGTCCGCAGCACCCAAAATTTCCCTTGCAATTCTTATATTAAATCCGGATATATGTTTAATCGTTTTGATTTTCCCTGCTTCCACCACTATTTTGCCAACGATTCCTACTCGATGGCCTCCTTTCAATGTAATAAAGCCGTTTTTTATCTCTTCCTCCCAGGCATAAATAGAACTTTGGCTAATTAATTGCAGAGTCTTTTCCGCATCGTTATCGTTCACAATATATGCATTGTCTGGGTTATCAGTAATGGAACCATCTGGCGCCAACATGTAATCATTTCTTCCTTCGACCACCATAAGTGGTTTCCGCCGACGCAGTCTTACCTCTTCAACCTTTTCTAATCTTTCAGGCGGTAGTTTGAAAAATACGCTTCTTATTGTCAAGGGAAGTATGGGCGCTATGTGTTTTTCTAGGACTTCCAATGGATTTTTTTCTCTTTGCTCTTGCAAACTCTTGTCCCTCCTTTTTTAATTTATATTTTCTTGATACTTACAATATGACTGTAAAACATAAAAAAAAGAGGGCTTTTTACCCTCTTTGCTCTTCAACCGTTATTTTTCAACTCTTATTTCTGCCTTGCAATTGGGACATTCTGCTTTTCCCTCTTCATCAATGAGATTTTCGTCTATGAATATGATTTCATGGCATTTTGGACACTCAATTTCTCGCAAATCCTCATCTAGGTCATCGTATTCATCTTCATCGTAGTCTTCTTCATATTCGTCTTCATATTCATCATCATAATCTTCCTCATAGTCTTCATCTTCTTCAAAATCATAATCTGAATCTTCATCGCCATAAAAATCATGTTCCAACTGGCCTAGATCTTCATCGATGCTTTCCACATATTCTTGGGTAGCTTCAGAAAATGCCCGCAGGTCATCAATTGCTTCAGCCATTTCTTCCAATACTTTTACTATTTCTATTAACAGCCTTTTTTCTTTTGACTCATCCAATCCTAGTCCATCGGCTAATCCTTTTAGGTATGAAACCCTTGACTTTAAATTATCCATTTTATTTCCTCCCCGTATTTTATTTAGACTCGGCTTAAATATTCACCGGTCCTAGTATCTACCCTCACTACATCACCCTTTTCTATAAATAGAGGCACTTGAATTACCGCTCCAGTTTCTAAGGTGGCAGGTTTTGAACCGCCTGTAGCAGTATCACCTTTGAATCCTGGTTCGGTGTCAACCACGGTCAGTTCCACAAAAGTCGGCAATTCAACGCCAATAGGTACTCCTTCGTAAAACATTACAATTACTTCAAGGTTTTCTTTCAGATACAGTATAGCGTCACCCAGTTGTTCCTTAGTAAGAGGAATCTGTTCGTAAGTCTTAGTATCCATAAAATAGTATGTATCGCTAGCCTGATATAAATACTGCATAGTTTTTCTTTCTACTATTGCTCTGTTTAACTTTTCACCCGCTCTAAAGTTGCGTTCAAAAACTTGCCCTGTTTTAACATTTTTTATTTTTGTCCTTACAAATGCCGCCCCTTTTCCGGGTTTTACGTGCTGGAAATCAATGACCATATAAACTTCTCCATCAATTTCAACAGTTATACCAGGTCTTAAATCATTTGTGGAAATCATGACTCTACCTCCATTCTTTGAAATTTTAAAGTTTTGTCATAGGCAAATTATGTCTTTCGGCGATTGAGTTAAATTTATGCAACCATCATTAGTAACTATTACCAAATCTTCAATCCTCACTCCACCAAAACCTTCCACATAAATTCCGGGTTCAACAGTAACCACCATCCCCGGTAAAAGGCAACCATCGCCTTTTGGACTGAGTCTTGGAGCCTCATGCACTTCTAATCCCACTCCATGACCCAAACCATGGCCGAAATTTTGGCCAAATCCTTTTTTTTCAATATACTCTCTTGCTATTTTATCCACCTCTTTACAAGGAACTCCTGCTTTGATATGTTCTAACGCTTTTTTTTGCGCCTCGAGGACAATATTATATATTCTCTCCTTTTCTTTATCCAATTTGCCCAAAAAAACTGTTCGAGTCATATCCGAACAGTAGTGATTAAATTTTGCACCGAAATCTATTGTCAGAAAATCACCAACTTCAAGCTTTCTAGCGGTAGGTTTTCCGTGCGGAAGTGAACTTCTCGGCCCTGAAGCTACTATCGTCGGGAAAGCGAGTCCATCAGCTCCGCTTTTTTTCATAAAGTATTCGATTTCAATGGCTATGTCGTTTTCAGAAACGCCCGGGCGGATATAATCTAAAATATGTGAAAAAGTCTTATCGGTAATTGATTGGGCTTGTTTTATAAAATCAAGTTCTGTTTCGTCCTTTACCGTTCTCAATTCCTCTACAAGATTCTCCGTGCTTATGATATCGATTTCATTAAAAAATCTTTTCATTTCTTCATAAGACTTTAATGTCAGATACTGCCTTTCAACAGCAATCTTCTTTACCCCCGTCGACATCAATTCATGGGCAAGTTTTTCATAAGGGGTAACGTCATATTTTAGTTCTATTACCTCCATATCGGCTGTTTTGCTTTTTGTTTCTTCGACATAGCGAAAGTCAGTTAAAATAATATCGCGTTCTTTACCTATCACAAGAAAACCTTCACCATCGAATCCACAAAGATAATATTGGTTTTCAGGTTTAAGTATAAGCATCGAATCAAAACCTTCATCTACTAACTTCTTGCGTAAATTGCTGATTCTCGTTCGATACATTGTGCGACCCCCTAAATTTTGCCTTGCACAATAGAACTCAACAAATCTCCTATTATATTACCATATTTCCCACTATTTGAATAGGTACTTTTGAAGATGCCATTTTTTTAATGAGTTGCATCCTGCATTGGATAATAAAAAAGATTTACTGTTAATGTACTTTTCCATAAGTCAGCTTTACCCGTATATTCCATTATTACTCGACTTACCTTACTTATTCTTTCAAAACTTTCCATGTAGTTTAAAAATCTTATAAAAGAATCTCTTTTACCTTCCAATGTGATTTCAACTGGAATAACTTTTACCTTTCTTTTACCATTCTCCACAATTTCTCCAGGTTTTATGCTAAGAAGGCTAATATTTTCAGCCCTAGCCCAGTTTTCTAACTTAACAATGTAGGTAGATATTTCATCATCCGAAGGGAGTTTCACTAAACTAGTTTCAATCACTTCATCTATGCTATCTTTATTGCTGTAAATCCCCTGCAACAGGGAGAGAACTGCTCTTTTCTGCTGCACTTCGGCTTTTGTAAAGAGGTACTTTTCTATCCATCCGTAACTTATTTTGTAAAAAACAATAAAAGTACAGGTTATAAAAAATAAAGACAATAAAATTTTTTCACGTCGAGTTAATTTGTTTCTCAATGAAATCATCCCCCCGGACGTGGAAAATTATCTCGAAAGTATAAAAATTTTTTTCTGATTCTTTTTCTATAAATCCAAGGTGTGCTTTAGATATTACATCGTTGTTATTCTTAAGATTTTCAATTACATACGCAATAGACGAATATTCGGGGGAAATCCCCTTTATTACGCCACTTCCGTCGTCATCTATATCGATAGAAGTCAAAATCGTACCAGGAGGAGGCGTTTCCAATATTTTTCGGAGGTGCTCGGACATTACTACTCTATCTTTCAATAGTGCATTTATTATTTTCGTTCTTTCCTGTAAATCTAAATAGAGTTTTTCTGCATCCTTTCCAGAACCAAAAGAAGAACGATAAAAGAAAATAGACTTGTTCAATTCTTCGAGTTCAATTTTTAACTTTGATAACAAGGAATTATATCTCAAGACACTAACCGTCATAAAAATAAATAAAACAAGTCCCGAAAAGATAAATGACAGTTTTATTCGTTTTTTCCTGCCAGTTTTTAAGTATTCTTCGGGTATCAGATTCAATTTGTGCACTAGAATGCTCCTCTCAAGGCATAACCTAAAGCACACGAAAATTCCATCTTATCAAAAGCACTTTTCAAAATTGGGTCTATTTCAATATAAGGAAAGTCGATCTCATCGGCCAGTAGTACTTCTATTCGCGTTTCATTGAAAAAATAGTCTCTCAACCCCAATAGCTTTCCCCCGCCGCCAGTAAAAACGGCGGTTTTCACTTCCTCACCTTTTCTTTGTTGAAAATGCTTTATACATCTAATTATCTGAAGCGTCAAATGATGAATTAAAGGGGCAAGGCATTCTTTAACCTCGCTTTGATAATTTCCAGGATTTATTTTGATTGATTCTGCATCGAACTCATCGAGTGAAAGGAATTTAGCTATTAATTTTGTCATAGCATTGCCACCTATAGGAACTGAATAAGTAAAATCTACCTTGCCGCAATCAAAAAGTGTAATTTCAGTCCTTGAAGCGCCAATGTCGACTACTACCAGATTATGTTCTGCAAACGAGGATTTAAATACCCGTGCAATTGAAAGCGGATAGATATCTATGGCTTCAAGAGCTAGCCCAAATTTTTCAGCGATGTTAACGTATTCCATTACTTCTCCTTTTAACGATGCAGCCATTAAAATTTCATAAGAATTGGCGTGGGTTTCTATCACTTCATAGTCTACGACATATTCTCCTTCCAATTGTGCTAATAATTCCCTTTTCTCCCACAAAATAGCTTGTTTTAGTTCTCCAGGTCTCATTTTGGGCAGTTCTATTTTTTTATAAAGCACTCTATCGTTCGGAATGCCAATAGTTATTTTCTGTTTTCTTAGATGATCTTTTATAAGGTCAAACACAGCATTCAGGTTTTCGCTCAATGCTTCCTTTGAATAAAATGGATTCTGCGAACGATTAGGAATAGACAATATATTTTTTATTCTTATTTTATTTTTATATTTTTCTAGTTGAACAATCTTTATAGTTTTATTCCCCATATCAATTCCGGCATATCTCGAAAATTTTAACATAATTTCACCTTTCATCAATGGTGCGGATTATTCCGGACAATCTCTATAGCTTTTAGTATTTCGACCACTGCATTGGTCTTAAATTGCTGATTCAATAATTGCGTTTTTGCAAAAACTTCGCCGCTTTTTGTTACGACGTATTTAGGAGGTAAATTGTTTAATGCTATAGCCGCGATATCGTACCTACATCTTTCGCAGTTGCACGCATCTTTTTCGTTTATCAGTCCATCCAAAAGAGAAAATACCACGTCTTCCATATAATTTTTTAGCCACAACTTTTTCTCCATTTTTTTCTTCACCTCCGGAGATTCAAGGCTGTCCTCTAATTAAAGCCCCGAAAGGGGTTACGGATGTTTTGAAAGTAATGTCTCTTTCTTTACCAGCTTTTAGTACAATTTTCACAACTTTGGAATCTGAATTCTGTCGGAATTCAAGGAAGGAAAGTTCCGCTACTGGATTTTTCCCACCGTTTTTTTCCCGGTACAGCGTTCCGTATTCCAAGTAATAATAAACTTTGGAGCAGTCTGCCAACGTTATTTCTATTTTGCTATTTGATACAACCTTGACATCTCTTGCCTGCGATATCGCAATTGAAAGTCTATTCATTGCATAGCGAGCATTTTGCAGGTTCGACAAATCTTCCCAACTTTGATTATATATTTTCATTCCTGTCACAAGGAATGTATACAATGCAACTAATAAATGGGACAATATTGCTGCTGATAGTATCAGTTCGATAAGGGTCATTCCTTTTTCGTTTCTAAAATTTCCCGCGATACGTGACGATTCTAAGTCCATTGTTATTTTTTGTTCTCACCTCCACGCTAATTTTCATCAAAACATCGTTAACTTTTTCAATATTTTTGCAAAGAATAAATTCTATCCCGCTCAATTCCACAGTTTCTTCTGCAAGTCCTTCATCTTTTTGAAGTTCTTCAAAGGACAAACTTTTAATTTCTTCTATTTTCTCCTGGGCTAGTAATGTAGCCGCAGTAATCTCCTTGCTATATTTTGACGCGAAAAGGCTCTGGACAAAAAGACCAACTAATGATGCAACCACAATCCCCAGAATTGCAACAGCTACCGCCATTTCGAGTAAAGTAAAACCTTTATCCGCTCTATTATTATTAAGGGGCAGTTTCACTAATTCTCACTCTTCCTGTAGCCACAGTTATGATGATATAAAGTCTTTTCTTTTGATTCTTCATAGATACTGTACCCCCCTGGTGTGGTGCTCCAGAAGGAGTAAATATCAATGTGTTATCAGGAAAATTAGTCCACAAAAAAGAAATTCCTTTCGGCAAAAATACTCTTGATGACTTAAAACCCTTAAGTATTTGATAATTGTCACGCCTGTACACGTCAAATAGGATTTTGTAGTTTTCGCCTTCGGCAATTGCCTGTTGTTGGATAGTTCTTATATCTTGGGACAATTTTTGAGCTGCAAGTTGCAGTTTAAAACTTTCCATAATATCCTTCATATTAGGAATGACACAAAAATAAATAGCAAAGAAAATTGCTGCTGCCGTAATAGTTTCTATCAACGTGAAGCCTTTGGAGTCTAACTTTATTCTCAATTGTGTCACCTCAAGAGATAGAATTTAATTTTTGGGGTTTACTGTTAAATTGAAACTGGCACCGTCTGAAGAACTATAATTTATGTCAAACTTTCCTATCATCTTATCCCAGCTTTCTTGACTTAAGTAAGTCGGGACTAAAGCTGTTTTTAAGTCATTTATATCGCCTACTGGATATTTTTCGTATGCGGTATAATACATTTCAAGGCTGTTTTTGATTATGCTCTCATTAGTTTTAGCTATTTTTTGTTTAGACTCATTTATCAAGCCTGATACGCTAGGAACAGCAACTGTTAGAACCAAAGCAATAATTGCTATGACTATGAGCAGCTCAAGCAACGTAAAACCTCTTTCTCTTTTATTTGCCAATAAAAATCCCCTCTTTCTAAAATATAGTATACATGTGAAACATAGGAAGAACTGCCGAGATTACCGCAAAGCCTATAATTACCGACATAATAAGAATTGCCAGCGGTTCAGCCAAAGCCAATACCCTCTGTTGTAAAGCATTAACTTCGTTATCATAATATTCAGCGGTCTTAAACAAAATTTCATCTAGCTTACCCGATTCCGCCCCCGTTTGTAACATCTTCAACATAAATATGGGATAAGATGAAGTTCTCAGGGAATTTGCCAATGTTTCTCCTTTTTTTATATTTTCTCTAGCTAATTGCAACTCCAATTTAAATACACAGTTATTTGTATGGTTTTCAGCAATTTCCATAGCCTTTATCAAAGGTATGCCGCTTGACAATAAAATTCCGAGAATGCTGCAAAAATTAGATGCGTTGTGGTTTTTTATTAAAAGCCCTAGCAATGGTATGTTAAGTAAAAATATGTCGACTTTGTAAGCCAATTTTAAATTTTTTCTGTAATTTTGGTGTATAACTAATATTAATATAACGACTAAACTCAGAATAATCGCAAGTCCTTTTGAATTAACAGCAATAGCTATAAAAATTTGAGTCGGCAACGGAAGGTAGATTCCAGCTTGCTCAAACATATTAGAGTATAATGGTATTAAGGTGCTTGATAAAAAATAGCAAACGGCTATACTTATAAGACCCAAAATAGTCGGATAAATCATGGAGGTTTTAAAACGCTGCTGGTATTTCGCTATGGTATCAAAATACACTGCCAACTTTTTCAGGACGTCTTCTAGCTTACCCGAAACTTCCCCCGTTTCCACGGCATATACGAGTATATCCGGAAATATACCCGGTTGATTTTTGAAAGCTTCCGACAAAGTAAAACCCCTATTTAAATCTCTCATCATTTTTTTTAAAGTCCTTGCCAGGCCAGGATGGGAACTTTGCTGACATAAGACCGCAAGACAATCTATTACAGGCATGCCTGTTTCAAGCATTCCTGATATCTGACGGCAAAGAAATGCCAGCTCATTATATTTTTTATTTAAAGAAATCCCTCCCAAAAAGTACAAAAAAGAATAGAAAGGATGTTTTTTAATGGCGATGGGATAGAACCCATTTTTTCTTAAGAGTTCAACGATGTCGGTTTCACTCTGCGCTTCGTAAACTCCATCCAATATTTCCCCTTTCAAGTTTTTACCGCGATAGTAATATACAGCCAATTAGAAGAACACCTCTTTTAATTAGAAAAAATGACCTTGATTATTTCTCTCGGTGCGGTTATCCCTTCAATAACTTTTTTTACTGCAGTTTCTCGAATGCTCCTAAAATTCATCTGTTTAGAAACTTTTGTAAATTCCTCGGTTATATTTCCTCTAGTGATTAGTTCCCGATGCTTTTGAGTAAGGAGAAGAATCTCTGCTATGACGGTTCTCCCGCTAAACCCCGACTTATTGCACAGTTTACAACCTTTCCCGTGAAATAGTTTTTGATTTACATCTAAACCCAATGCTATTAAGTCTTGCGCGTCCGGTTGGTATTCTTCCTTACAGTATGGACATATTTTTCTTATCAATCTCTGTGAAACTACCCCTATTAAGCTGGAAGCTACTAATGATGCCTCCACGCCCATATCGAGCAATCTAGTTATTGACCCAACCGCATCTCCTGTATGTAGAGTTGAAAGGACCAAATGTCCGGTAAGCGCAGCTCTTACCGCTATCTCCGCCGTTTCCCTATCCCTTATTTCCCCTATCATTATGACGTTAGGATCCTGCCTCAAAATTGAACGAAGGGCCTGGGCAAAAGTAACTCCGGCTTTTGGATTTATTTGTAATTGATTAATGCCGTCAATTATGTATTCTACTGGATCTTCTAACGTAACTATGTTTTTTGATGAATTATTGATGTGATTCAGCATGGAATAAAGAGTCGTCGTTTTACCACTTCCGGTCGGTCCAGTAACGAGTATCATTCCGTGCGGGAATTGGAGCATTTTCGATATCAAATCCAGTTCATTACCGTCAAATCCCAAATATTTCAAATCCAGTGTCATCCGCTGATGATTGAATATTCTAAGAACTAGTTTTTCTCCGTGAATTGTCGGCATCGTCGATACTCTAATGTCATATATGTTATCGCTAATAGGAAAATCAAAATGTCCATCCTGTGCAATTCTTTTCTGAGCTATATCCATGCCACCCATAATTTTAATTCTCGTAACTACGGAATCGAGAAGTTCTTTCGGCCATCTGATAACTTCGAATAACTCCCCGTCTATACGATACCTTACTCTGATCTCTTTTCCCTGCGGCTCTATATGTATGTCACTCGCACCTTCAGATATTGCCCTGAATAAGACAGTATTTACCAATTTTATTATTGGAGCGTTTTCTTCATCGTATAAATCCTCGTATGATGATTCATCCTGAAGTCTAATGCCAATGTTCTGTAGAACCTCTTTTATAGAGTCTTTTGCCGAATAAAATACTTCTATTGCCCGCTCTATCTGAGCTTTCGATGCCAAAGCTATTTGAATTTCTTTTCCAGTTATAACCCTTAAGTCGTTTATCGCAATAACATCTACAGGATCGCTTAGAGCTAAAGTGAGGACCCCTTCATTATATTTGACTGGAAAAGCGTTATATTTTCTTGCGAGGCTCTCTGGTAGGAATTTTATGATCTCAGGGTCGATATCATAAGCATTCAGATCCACATATGGTATTCCTAATTGAAATTCAAGGACTTCCATCAACAATTTTTCTTTTATCAAACCAAGCTCAACCAATATTTCACCTATTCGTTTTCCGGTCTTTTTTTGTAATTCTAGAGCATCTTCAAGCTGGTATTTGGAAATTATATTATATTCCAACAATATTTCGCCAATTTTTTTAATCACCGTATCACCGTCGTAGTAAATTTTTCCTACATAGTAAATATTCAACATTATTTTTTAAATTCCTCTAAAAAGCTACAAAAAAAATTGCCCTATCAAGTTGTTAAAACCTAAAATTTCGTCAAGAGGCCTTTTTTTTCCATAAAATCGATTATTTTTTTCTCAAAAAGCCTTATAATTCTTGTCCAAAAAAACTCTTTTTCGCTTATGGGCTTGACTAATATTACCTTCATTCCCATCCTTTTAGCCCCTAAAACATCTGTAAATAACTGGTCTCCTACAAAGGCAGTTTCTTTAGCCGTAGTTCCCGTAACTTCCAATCCTTTTAAAAAAATTTTTTTGCCGGGTTTAAAGGCACCTGTTACAGCAGGAATCCCCAATTTTTTCGAGAACTCTATTATTCTACGAGCTAAATTGTTTGAAACAATACAAAATTTAAACCCTTTTTCTTTGCCTTCTTCAATCCATTTTATAAGTTTGTCATTCACTTCGCTTGAATTCCAAGGGACTAGAGTATTATCTAGATCAACCAAAATAGCTTTTATATTGTTTTTCTTCAAATAATCAAAATCTATTTCGAAGATGTCCGTAACATAAAAATCTGGCAAAAATAAGTTCAACATATAAGCCTCCGTAGAAATTTTTTTAAATAAAAAAAGTGCATATAAATTATATCATACTTAAGAAACCCATTAACTGCACCCTTCTGAAAAAAACTCATAAAATAATTTCTTTATTGCTTTTTTTTCTATTCTAGATACATAAGATCTAGAAATCCCCAATATCTTGGCTGTTTCTCTCTGAGTTCTTACTTTGCCATCGTATAACCCGTATCTCAATTCTATTACCCTTTTCTCGCGCTCTTCCAGAACCGTTCCAACTTTGTCTCGGAGTTTCTTAAGCTGAAATTTATTCGTTATCTCATCTATTATAGCATCGGAATCGGTGCCTAATACGTCAATTAGGGAAATTTCATTGCCTTCCTTGTCGATACCTATGGGATCCTGCAAAGACACTTCAATCTTAGTTTTCTTTGTCGAACGAAGATTCATTAAAATTTCGTTTTCTATGCATCGTGCAGCATAAGTGGCCAATCTGTTACCCTTGCTTTCATTAAACGTATTTATGGCTTTTATTAACCCTATTGTTCCTATTGAAATCAGGTCATCCATATCTTCTCCGGTATTAACAAATTTTTTAACTATATGAGCAACTAGTCTCAAATTCCGCTCAATTAATATGTTTTTAGCCTCTTCGTCACCTTTTTTATATAGTTCGAGATATTTTTCTTCTTCTTCGGGAGTGAGCGGTTGCGGAAAAGTATTGTTGTTAGTGAGGTAACCCGTCCATGTAAGTAGTTCTTTAAAAAATAAAAAACCCAAAGTCACAAGGGAAGACAGGACGCCTTCCATCTGAATCCTCCTTCCTCGCGTACCTATATAATATGACTTAGGGGGAAAAGAAGTGCATGTTTACTTTCCGTTCAAAAAAATAAATTTCTTCTGCAATTTTTCTAAAGACAGGAGCCGCTTTTAGAGGACCCGACTGCCCTTTTTCTATAAAAACGGCTATGATATATCGTGGATTGTCCGCCGGGAAATATCCCACAAACCACGCATGATTAGTTCCGTCGCCCAGTTCGGCGGTTCCTGTCTTCCCTGCCGCTCTAAAATCATCTTCCGAAGGAGCTGCGAACAAGCCGCTTCCGTAATCGACCACTGCCTCGAGAGCTTCTCTTACCTTCCTTGCTGTATCCGATGAAATTATTCTCTCCGCCTCTTTTTCTTTAAATTCCATCTGATTTACGTGTCCGTTTTTATCGACCACTTTTTTTACAAGTAATGGAGTTTTTCTAAGTCCGTCATTCGCTATAATGAGCATTATTTGTGCCGCTTGTAACGGCGTTATTTGAAGGTTCCCCTGCCCTATCGAAAGATTACCCAGATCGGCATAATATACATTCTTGTAAGATGGAATGTAACCAGGTTTTTCTTCAGGCAGTATATCCAATACCGTTTTACCCAAACCAAATTTCTCCGCGTATTTTAAAATCCTTTCCTTACCCAACCTTATCCCAAGTTCTATGAAAACAGAATTACAAGAATGAGCGAAAGCCTCTTTTAGGGTAATACGTCCGTGACCGCCCTTTTCATAGCTGCTGCAACGGATTACATTTCCTCCTACCTTAGCTGAACCATTACAAAAAAATTCATCATTTAATGTCGCTATATTTTCTTCAAGAGCAGCAGAAAGAACTACGATTTTAAATATTGAGCCTGGTATGTATGCTTGCACTGCTCTATTTATAAGAGGTGAATCTTCATCTTTAATGTACTTCTCAAGCTCAAATTGTTTATAATTCGGCCTACTTGCCATCGCCAAAATTTCACCAGTTTTGGCGTCAATTACGATAACGGCGCCTTTTTTTACCGATTGATCCATAATTCTTTCCACTATGGATTGTATCCTGCTGTCAATTGTCAGATAAATGCCCCAACTCTCATCCTCTGATACATCCTTCGATATTCCCGGTATGGGTTGCCCCAAACCGTCGAATAATATATTTGCTTTTTTGTCTCCCTCCAATATTTGATTGAAAGCTTTTTCTATCCCCGCCTTTCCACTGTACCCGACTAAATGGGTAGCAAGGGCGCTAGATCCATAACGCATCTTTTTTGAATAAAGAAAAATACCAGGAGTCTTGCCGATAAGCCTTTTAGTAATTTCCAAATTTATGTCCGATAACTTTATACTCTTGGGTTCGTTCGAGCTTGCTTTAGTTAGGACGTTATTTTTCTGCAGAAATTCAATTTCAGTATCTTTCAACCACTTTGGAGAAATAAAGACACACTTTTCTTCATAAGAACCCAAAAGAGATTCACCGTTCCTGTCAAAAATTCCACCCCGTGTTATTTCCCCCAAAACTCCCCGCCATTGAGCCATAGCTTTGCTGGATAAGTAATCATGAGATAATATTTGAATATCAAAAATCCTTAATATTAAAATTCCTGTTAAAAAAAATATAAAGGCGAATAAAAAACTTATTCTATCGCCCTTTTTCATAAAAATCACCTATTATATAGAATCTTCAATTTCAAATTTTTTATACAACACAATAATCACCTTTTTTGTTCGTTTCCTTTTTTAGCTTTAAGATGTTCTTCGTATGTTTTGCTAAAAGTATGTGAACCATTCATATTGGCTACAAAGTATAGATAATCCACACTTGCCGGATTTAAAACAGCCTTTATGGACTCCAATCCAGGAGAAGATATGGGCCCAGGAGGAAGCCCGGAATTAATGTAAGTATTGTAAGGTGATTCTATCTTGAGATCTTCAAGAGTAAGCACCTTTTTGTGCTCTTTAAGTACATATTCTACAGTTGCACACGACTGAAGGGGCATGCCCTTTTTCAATCTATTCAGAAAAACGGCAGCAATAAGTGGTTTTTCACTACTTAATTTTGCTTCTCTTTCTACTATAGAAGCCAGCGTAATCACTTGATATGTATTAAGCCCCAGCTTTTTTTCCTTTTCTAGAAATTCTCCATTTCTATAATATACATCGTAAAATCTTTTTATCATTGCATCTATGTATAGGGTTACAGGGCTGTCTTTTGGAAAATAGTACGTATCAGGAAACAAAAAGCCTTCCAACGTTGCTCCTTCTGGTAACGTCTTTAAAAAAGGATATTTTTCTTCAAATAGCGAAGGAATAGCCAATCTCAAAAATTCTTCTTTGGTGGCAAGTCCATTTGATTCAAACACTTCAGCTATTTTTCCCAAAGTCAAACCCTCAGGAATAGTTACCTTTTTCAGCATCACTTCCCCTTTTACAAATTTATCTACCATTTTCGGTAGGCTCATAGCATAGCTTAAATTGTAATAGCCGCTTTTAAATTTTGTATCAAGTTGATTTATCTTTGTATAAATTAAGAAAACGAGGGAACTTTTTATCAATCCTTGCTTTTTCAGACTTTTGCCTATGGCCTTTGCCGTCATACCCCTTGTTATCTCAAATGAAACTGTGTCTTGTTTTTTTGGATTCGCCGGCGACAGCATCCAAAAGTACCACCAAACCGCAGAAAGACTCAAGAGTAAAGGTATTGCTACAAAAAGCAGCCTCCATCGCCGTACTTTCTGTCCCCATTGGCTATCCCTGAGCTTCTGCCAATAAACTTTTATATCCTGCAAGTAAAACCCCACCTTCATCTAGCTTTATCGAAATATCTTCTCAAGCCCGTCCTTTCTATGAAGAGCAACATGGGTATTCCAATAAAACCGACAGCGATAATCTCTCCTACTGCAATGTAGGCTGCTGTAAGGATATAAGGCATATCGTATAGCAAGCTAAGATAGTACGATACTCCAAGAGCATTAAGGATTATAGGTGGAATCGCCCCTAAGAACGGATTCGGCATTTTACTTGTCAAATATGCGGCGAAGAGAGTTATGAAACTTCCTCCATACACATCCCACGGGCCTAAACCTCCTAGTAAATTTGCCAGAAAACATCCCACAAAAAGGCCGGGCACTGCAGAACTTTCTATTAAAGGCAAAAGGGTAAGGGCTTCTGCTACGCGCACTTGCAGCGGTCCATAACTTATCGGTCTTAAAAAATATGTCAGCGCAGCATATATTCCGGCTATGATCGAAGCACGTACGATATATCTGACAGATCCCACTAACTATCAACCCTCCTATTTTTCTTGCTCTTATTTTAGTTTATCGCTAAAGCCCTTTCGCGTCAACTTGAACCACTTTCTATTATGAAAATATCCTCCTTTACAAATAAAGTTTTTTGGTATATAATTCCCCTTGAAAACCACATAATAAACTTCGTATAGTTAAGGGGGAGTAGCCTAAAAGATAAAGCCGTCATCTCGGCAATCCGGAGTAAGTATTAGCGGGTTGCCTGGCTTTATCTCCCGTGTTTTGGGGGCAAGACCTTTGACTGGATTTCTATTTCCCTAGAAATCAGTCAAAGGTTATTTTTATTTATTTTAAAATAAAAACGGGAGGTGAAATATTTAAGAAATTAAATCGTATCTTTTTTAGAAGCAAATAATAAAAAAGAATCTATATTAAAGTTTACCTTTTAAGGGGAGGGTCTTTTTTGGAGAACAAAAAGTGGTACGCACTGCGTTCTGCACAGGCAGCAGAAATTCTCAATACATCTTTGTCTGAAGGGCTTTCTTCGGAAATCGCCCAGCAAAGGCTAAAAGAATTCGGGTATAACGAATTAATAGGCAAAAAAGGACCAACCTTGCTTGAAATGTTCTTAAGCCAATTTAAGGATTTCTTGGTTATAATACTTATAGGAGCTAGCTTAATATCAATTCTCATAGGTGAAGTCATCGATTCACTGGTGATCATTTTAATCGTAATTTTAAATGCGGTACTCGGGGTTGTTCAAGAATATAGAGCCAATAAAGCTTTAGACGCTTTAAAAAAAATGGCTGCACCTGAGGCTAAGGTCATAAGAGATTCAATGGTACAAGTTATACCGGCGAGAGAACTAGTACCCGGCGACTTAGTTTTATTGGAAGCAGGAAACTACGTGCCTGCAGACTTGCGGTTAGTCGAATGTATTAATTTGAAAATCGATGAATCAGCGCTGACAGGCGAATCAGTACCAGTAGAAAAAAATGCAGAAAAGGTTTTAAACGGCGAAGTCTCTTTGGGTGACAGGATCAACTGTGCGTTCATGGGCACAGTAGTTACTTATGGTAGAGGTAAGGGAATCGTAATTTCGACAGGAATGAAAACCGAAATTGGAATGATCGCCTCAATGATCGAATCTTATGAGGAAGAAATAACTCCCCTTCAAAAGAAGCTAGAGGAAACAGGAAAGGTTTTGGGAATTGCAAGCCTAGTGATTTGCGGTGTAGTATTTTTAATGGGTCTTTTCAGAGGTATTCCTTTCCTCGAAATTTTTATGACCGCAATAAGCCTAGCGGTTGCTGCAATTCCCGAAGGTCTTCCCGCTATCGTAACCATAGTTCTAGCGCTAGGTCTTCAACGAATGGTCAAGAGAAATGCAATTATTAAAAAATTACATGCCGTCGAAACATTAGGGAGTACTACCGTTATATGTTCAGATAAAACCGGAACCCTTACTCAAAACCAGATGACTGCGACAAAAATTTTTACAGACGGACAATTTTTTTCCATAACCGGCGAAGGTTACAGGCCCTTCGGAGATTTTTATCTAAATGACAGGAAGGTAGACCCCAGATCCAATCCGGCGCTCGAACTACTTTTAAAAATCGGAGCTCTCTGCAACGATGCTAGGTTAGAAGAAGTCAGCCAAGAACAAGATCCACCAAGCTGGAGAATTTTTGGCGATCCGACGGAAGGCGCCCTTATAGTCGCTGCAGCAAAAGCTGGATTGGTTACTTCTGAATTAGAAAAAAGCGAGCCAAGGGTAAAAGAAATCCCCTTCGATTCAGATAGAAAACTTATGACCACAATACATCCATGTGGCGGGATATACGTAGCTTATGTCAAAGGCGCTCCCGATGTACTTTTAAGCCGTTCGAAGTACATCTATAAAACCAACCAGATACTGCCATTAACCCAGGATGATATTAAAGAAATAAACGCTGCGAACAAAACCATGGCGTCTCAGGCATTGAGGGTACTTGCTCTAGCTTACAGGCCATTGGATAAATTGCCGGAAGAACCCAAATCCGAAGATATAGAAAAGGAACTGATTTTTGTAGGATTAATCGGAATGATAGACCCGCCGCGCCCTGAGGCCATTGAAGCCATAAAAATATGCAAACAAGCCGGCATAAGACCTGTTATGATTACCGGAGACCATAAAGACACGGCAGTGGCCATAGCAAAAGAGCTGGGCTTAATGGAAAATGAAACCGGAGTGCTGACCGGTGCCCAACTCGATTCCATAACTGACGAAGAACTTCTGAAAGAATCCAAAAAAGTATCAGTTTACGCCAGAGTATCCCCCATTCACAAACTAAGAATAGTAGATGCTATAAAAAACAACGGTCATATCGCTGCTATGACCGGTGACGGCGTCAACGATGCGCCTGCGTTGAAGAAGGCAGATATAGGCGTAGCTATGGGCATCACCGGAACTGACGTGGCAAAGGAAACGGCCGATATGATTCTCGTTGACGACAATTTCGCCAGTATAGTTGCAGCTATCGAGGAAGGTCGCGTCATTTATTCCAATATACGTAAATTTATATTTTTCCTCTTGTCTTGCAACATAGCAGAAATTCTCATTATATTCGTTTCCATGCTGGCAGGATTACCTATCCCTTTAAAACCGATTCAGCTATTATGGATAAATGTGCTGACAGACGCATTCCCTGCCCTAGCCCTCGGAATGGAAAATAAGGAACCAGATATTATGCAAAGGCCGCCTAGAAAACCCGAAGAGCCCATTATAGATGGAAGAATGCGCTGGCAAATAGCAATTCAAAGTATTTTCATGACCGTCGCAGTAATAGGAGTATTCGTCTATGCATTAAAAACAACAGCCGATTTGGAAAAAGCCAGGACCTTTGCTTTTACCACATTAATTTTTAGCGAACTTCTACGCGCGTATACTTCCCGTTCTGAGACCTACTCAGTATTTAAGATCGGCTTTTTCACTAATCGCTTCATGGTATTAGGCACTTTCATATCACTAATATTGCTTCTTGCTGTGATTTATATACCGTTTTTGAGGACCGTTTTCGATACCACATATTTGACTTTTATGGAAATGGATATCATCTTACTATTTGGCTTAATTCCTTTTGCATCAGCCGAAATAAGTAAAATATTTCTAAGAAAAGCAAAAGCATAAAAGAATAAAGGAGCTTGTCTTTTTTTAAAGGACAAGCTCCTTTATTCTTTGCTTTCCTGACATTTTCTGCAATACCCCAAAAATTTTACCATATGGTCTATAATTTTAAACTCATTTTTAGTTTCAATCTGGTGTTCCAACTCTTCAAGAAGGTCATCGTCAAACTCGTAAACCTGACCACATTTCAAACAAACCAGATGGTGGTGCTGGTGTTTTTCATCCTCGCTGAGTTCATACCTGTAACACCCATCGCCAAAATTGAGCTTTTTTATTATGTCGCATTCATCGAAAAGCAGTAAAGTTCTGTAGATGGTGGCAAGCCCTACTTCCGGAAATTTCTTTTTTACCAATGCGTATATTTCTTCGGTGCTCATATGTCTTGAAGGATTTTCCAGAAACACTTCCAAAGTTGCTTTTCTCTGAGGGGTAAGTTTTACTTCTCTGTTCCTCAGTTTATCTTCAAAAAATTTCATCTTTCTTATTTTATCATCATAGTTTTTTTTCCCTTTTCTTTCAGGCAAAATCTTCCCCTCCTGATAAAACTGTTGCACAACGTTAATTATACATCTTCATAATCCGTCAGCGCAAGTTTAAATTTTGATAATAAATAAACGCCCCATATTTTGGGGCGGTTTTGTGCTTCATGGTAAAACACATAATTTATTCTTCCTCTTCCCAATCTTCATCCTCAAAATCCTCATCACTCAAAGCTTCCCATGCCGCTTTTACCTTTTCAAATTCATCGTCATCTTCAACTACGGTCAGGACCTCTTCTCCATCTTCTTCTACATCAATTCTAAAAATATAAGCTGTCTCCTCATCCTCCCCATCGAGCGGCAACAATATTGCATAATCATTGTCTTCTACGTTTACAACGCCTATTACTTCGAATTCCGTAGCGTTGCCTTCCTCATCATATAAGGTGATGGTTTCTCTTTCTTCCGACATTAAAAAATCACTCCAATCTGCTTTCGAAATTAAATACATTTTATAGCAATTTGATTTTCGTGTCAACATCTATGCTGTGAATCAAGAAAGTTCTGCAGGATAATCACTGCTGATACTTTATCGATTAATTTTTTCCTCTTCCTCCGTGAAATATCAGCGTCGATCAAGACCCGTTCAGCAGCTACAGTAGAGAGTCTTTCGTCCCAGTACTGCACTTCGACTTTAAAATTATTCCTCAATTTTTCACCGAATTCTTTTATCTCTTCTCCTCGATAACCTAATGTACCGTTCATATTTACAGGTAGTCCAATGACGATTTTATTGACTTCATATTTTTGCACAATTTCCGAGATTGCTTTAATATCTTCTTCAATAGAGCTCCGGGCAATCACCCCTATCCCTTGAGCAGTGATTCCAAGCTCGTCAGATAACGCAACCCCTATTCTTTTTTCACCTACATCTAATCCAAGGATTCGCATTAAAAAGATACCCCTTTTACACGATTTTTATGCAAAACTCAGGACAAACCCTGCTGCAGTAACCACACAACGTACATCTATCATAATCTACAATTGCCTTGCCATTTTCAATGTGTAATGCCCCAAATCCGCACTTTTTGACACATTCTCCACAACCTTCACACCAATCTTCAATTAATAACCGCCTTTTTTCATTTGAAATGTACTCCTCGATTTCTGCCGGAACATCTTTTCCTTCAAACACCAAAACATTCGCAATAATTTCATGCTCCGATTTCATTCCTACCGCAATTGAATGTAAAAAGGGTAACCTTAAAACATATTCTAGCGCTTTTTTTTTCTCTCGAATCAAATTGCCGCCTCCCAGACATTTCATCCCATAGATTCCCTTGCCGCTCTGATATGCTTTCTTAATGGCCTTTATCATATCTTCTACAGTCCCATCTTTTATTCCTATCCCTTTATAGTTTATAATGGGATGGATAACATCAATTTCCTCCATCTCGGATGCAGCCAAAACTACTTCGACCGTATGAGTCGAAACGCCTGTAGCCTTTATGATCCCTTTTACTTTTGCTTCTATTAAATACTCATAAGCTTCTCTGTGGCCCTTCAGGGTCAATCGGGACTCCTGCTCGTGAAGCATGAAAATGTCTATGACATCCTTGTCCAAAGCTTTTCGTGCATATTCTACGCTTTCTTTCATTCCTTGATATGTATATGCATAAGATTTGGTTGCCACCACCAAATCTTTCCCACATCTTTTTAAAGCTAACCTTATGTGGGGGTAATTTTGGTAGTATTCCGCTGTATCTAAAAAGTTTACTCCCAATTCGACAGCTTTACAAATTAGATCGGCTCCTTTTTTCTCGGTCAAATTCGCTTGAAGGGGCCCTAAAGTCAGCGTACCGAAACAAAGGCGGGAAACCGAAATTTCCGTTTTCCCTAAGTTGTTATACTGCATCTTTATTCCTCTTCTTTTTCCAAGTAACTTTTAACCAGTTCTTCTAGCAGTTCATCTCTCTCAATTTTTCTTATCAGGCTACGAGCACCTTTGTAACTAGTGATATAGGCTGGATCTCCAGACAATAAATATCCTACAATTTGGCTTATCGGATTATATCCTTTTTCCTTTAATGCATTATACACCTCTTTTAATATTTGCTTTGTAACTTTTACTTCCTCTTTTTCAACTTTTTTAAACATTACTGTATCTTGCATATTTTTTTCCATTATAGTTTACCTCCTAATCGCAAAAATCTCAGGGAGCACGGCTTTTTAAGCCGTGCTCCAATCAATATCAAAACCTAATCTTGGAAATAGTTTTTAACAACATCTATGGCAAATTCAAGAGCCTGATGAAGTCTTTCTGTGTATTTCCCTCCGGCTTGAGCAAAATCGGGCCTTCCTCCACCTCCACCACCTACCACTTCTGCAACTTTTTTAATAATTTCCCCTGCATGATAGCCCAGCCCTACCAAGTCCTTGGTAACAGCGCAGATTAGATTTACTTTGTTGTCAAATGTGGAACCCAATATTACTATACAGGTTTTTAGCCTCTGTCGTATTATATCGCTGATGTTTCTCAAATCTTCATAAGTTGCGTTGTCAACAGCCTTCGAAATAATACTAAAGTTGTTAAACGTTATCTTATCAATTATCAAATCTTCCACTTTTTCGTTCATTAACCGCTGCTTAAGTGACTCGATCTCTCGATCTGCTTTTTTTATCTCATCGTAAAGCTCCTTGACTTTAGAAAGCAAACTCTCCGGTTTAACTTTCAATTCTTCAACCAGTTCGTCTATTATTTTTAGATTCTCCCTAGTATAACTTAAAAAGTTCCACCCTGTTACAGCTTCGATTCTCCTTATTCCCGCACCTACGCTGCCTTCAGAGACAATCTTGAACAGTCCTATTTCTCCCGTCGACTTTACATGTGTACCGCCGCAAAGTTCTTTAGAATAGTTGCCCATACTCACCATGCGAACCTTTTCTCCGTATTTTTCCCCGAATAGTGCTATTGCACCTTCCTTTTGAGCATCCTCCACCGTGGTCTCCTTAACAATTACAGGCATATTTTTCAGTATCGCACCGTTTACTAAATCTTCAATTCTTTGTATTTCATCCTCGGTTAAAGCTGTGAAATGGTTGAAATCAAAACGCAGACGGTCGGGAGCAACCAAAGAACCGCTTTGATTAACGTGTTCTCCGAGCACTTCTTTTAATGCTTTATGAAGCAGGTGAGTTGCGCTATGGTTCCTTGCTATGTTCTTTCTCCGGCTTTCGTCTACTTTCGCCGTTACTTTATCTTTTAGACGGATATATCCTTTTTCAAGTTCCCCCACATGATATATTTTGCCATCGGGTGTACGCTTTGTATCTTTCACGTTAAACATAAAACTCTCACTTTCTATTATACCCGTATCCCCAACTTGTCCGCCCGCTTCGCCGTAAAAAGGAGTTTTGTCAAGGACAAGTATGAGTTCCTTCCCCTTTCCCTCAGCTTCAATTGTGGGTTCATTTTCTTCAACAATCATTTCTACTTGAGCTTCACAAGAAAGCGTATCGTATCCCACAAAAACCGTTGGTTCCAAAGGCTTCAATACCTCATAAAGCTCATCTATGGGATACTCTCCTCTACGCGCCGCCCTTGCCCTTTCTCTTTGTTCTTTCATCAACTTGTCAAAGGATTCCTTATCCACAGTAAATCCCTTTTCCCGTGCCACATCCTCGGTAAGGTCTATGGGAAAACCATAAGTATCATACAATGTAAAAGCCATTTCACCGGGTATGGTCTTTACATTCTTTTTTTCAAGTTCTGCAATGCCTTCGTACAACATTTTCAGCCCATCGTTTAAAGTTTCATGGAACCTTTCTTCCTCGAAGTTAATAACTCTCTGAACATAATCCTGATTTTTCTTTATTTCTGGATAAGCATCTCCCATTATCGATACGACTACGGGAACGATTTTATATAAAAATGGTCTTTCAAGATCCAGTTCTTTGCCGAACCTTGCCGCTCTTCTTAGTATGCGCCTGAGTACGTAGCTCCTTCCTTCGTTGCCCGGCAATACTCCTTCAGAAATCAAGAACGTTATTGCCCTTATATGGTCAGCGATTACTCTGAAGGGGAAACCTCTTTCGTCGCCGTAATATTTTTTCCCCGTCATATTTTCCACGAAAGCTATTATCGGACGCAAAAGATCGGTGTCATAATTGCTATATACGTTCTGCATCACCGTTGCTATACGCTCAAGTCCCATGCCGGTATCTATACTCGGTTTCGGAAGAGGGGTGAGGTTCCCTTCTTCATCGCGATTGTATTGCATGAACACCAAATTCCACAGTTCCCGCCAGCGATCGCAGTCGCATACCCCTATTTTGCATTCGGGAGAGTTACAGCGATATTCTTCTCCCCGGTCAATGTATATTTCGCTGCAGGGACCGCAGGGACCCGTATCGCCCATCGCCCAAAAATTGTCCTTTTCGCTCAGACGAATTATCTTCTCCGGAGGGACATTTGCAACTTCCTGCCATAAATAAAAAGCTTCGTCGTCCTTTTCATATATACTTATCCATAACCTTTCAGGCGGAAGCTGAAGTACCTGTGTTAAAAATTCCCACGCATAGGCAATGGCTTCTTTCTTAAAATAATCGCCGAAAGAAAAATTGCCGAGCATTTCAAAAAAAGTGTGATGCCGTGCGGTCCTTCCCACGCTATCAAGGTCGTTGTGTTTACCTCCAGCTCTAAGGCATTTCTGAGCGGTGGTGGCTCTTGTAAAGGATAACTTTTTCAAACCTAAAAACACATCTTTAAACTGGTTCATTCCGGCATTGGTAAAAAGCAAAGTCGGGTCATTATGGGGCACAAGTGATGAACTGGGAACGCGAACATGCCCCTTGCTCTCAAAAAAACTCAAAAATTTTTCTCTTATCTCTCCGCTACTCAGCATAATGTAAACCTCCACATAAATTGCGTTTTCCAAGAATTATATAGAAAATGTAGTTCATTGTCAATGTTTTCTAAGTTATTCGTCTAAGATATTCACTATTCTAGAAGTAAACATTCGACTTTTTTCAAAGCGTTTATTATTTAAATAAATAGCTAAAAAAGCCAGCGACATGAATAAAAGGCCCGTCAAAAGCGAAAAAGGTTCTTCCCAGGCTATATTTAAAGTATTGGCAAAATTTAATCCCAAAATCACCCCCAAGAGGAAACTTACTAGCGGAATTACGTACATGATGAAAGTCGCCGAAATTAGCGCCCTGTTTTCTATTTCGATTTCCACCACCTGTCCCACATCGGCATTTACGTCATTTTGAACCCACACTTTTATGACTTTCTTTTCAGAACCGAGGCTACATGCTTTGCACTTTGCACAGGCGGACGTCCTTATTACCTCTACCTCAGCTTTATTGCCCTTTTTCGAAACGACAATCGCCTTTTCGCGCAAATGGAACATCCCCCTTTTATTTAATAAAGTGGCTTATTACCCTAATTAATTCTTCAATAATCTCTTCCTGTCTTTCAGTGTTTATAGCCCGTACAACACACCCTTTAGTGTGGTCTTTCAACAATATCAATCCTACTCTGTCCAAAGCCGCTCTTACTGCAGCAATCTGAATAAGTATGTCTACACAGTATTTCTCGTTTTCTACCATTTTTTGAATTCCTTTTATTTGACCCTCTATTTTCTTTAGCCTCTTTTTTAAATCTTCTTTGCTTTCACAATACGAGCAACTCACTTCACTTTTCATTCGAACACCTCCACCAATACCTTTACGGGGTATCTATGTACAATTATAGAATTAAAATGATTCACAGTCAAATAAATAAAACAAAAACCCCGCCATGCCGTGTACTGACAAGGAACAGAGACCCTGCTCTCCCAGGTGGGTGTCCTCCTGGATGATTCATGTTTCCCTCTCATAAGGAGGGCATACAATCCACATCCAGAGTCCGGACTCCCTATGTCATAGTGTTGGCTCTTTCCTCTGTCAGGTCCACGCACACAGCAGGGAAATTGACTTTTTCAATTATAATGATATCACAGGAAGCTGTCCTAAATCAATTGTTTTTAATTGGCAATCTGAATGTGGAGCTCTTTCAACTGCCTTGATTCTACAGGTGCAGGAGCTTCCGTCATGAGGCAGGCAGCATTTTGGGTCTTCGGAAAAGCAATGCAATCGCGAATGCTGTTAAGACCTAGAAGTAGCATAACTAGTCTGTCAAGTCCGTAAGCTATGCCGCCGTGAGGAGGCGTTCCATATTCAAATGCCCTAAGCAGAAATCCGAAATTTTCCCATGCTCTTTCTTTTGTAAATCCTAAAACTTTAAACATTCTCTCCTGTAAGTCGGTCCTGTGAATTCTTATGCTGCCTCCACCTACTTCGGTGCCATTGAGAACTAAATCGTACGCTTTAGCCCGCACCTGCGATGGTTCTCTTTCCAGCAGGTCTAAGTCTTCGTCCATAGGCGAAGTGAAAGGATGGTGCATAGCCACAAAGCGATTTTCTTCTTCATCCCATTCCAAAAGCGGAAACTCCACAACCCACAAGAAATTTAGAGAGTTTTCATCTATTAAATTGAGCTGCTTTCCCAAGTGCAACCTGAGCTGCCCCATCGAGGTCAACACCAGTTTCGGATCGGTGTCAGCCACAAACACCATGAGATCTCCCGGCTGGGCATTCATTCGTTTTAACAGCTCATTTAGAAGTTCTTCGCTGAAGAACTTCGCAATAGGCGATTTTATCCCTTCACCGGAATAGATTATCCACGCGAGACCTTTAGCGCCGAATTCCTTCGCTTTTTCCACCAATTCATCAATTTGCCGGCGACTAAAAATCTCCGCCGAATTTTTTATGTTTATCCCCTTTACCTTTCCACCTGACTCTGCTGCGTCGGAGAAAACCCTGAAGTCACTTTTTGAAGCAATATCGGTCACATCTACCATTTCAAGGCCGAAACGGGTATCAGGCTTGTCAGTTCCGTATATTTCCATAGCATCTTTATAAGTTATCCTTTTAAATGGAATTTCTAAACTAATACCCATCGTTTTTTCCACAACATATTTCATAAGCCTTTCGTTCAATGAAATTACATCCTCAACATCAACGAAAGACATTTCTATGTCAAGTTGGGTAAATTCGGGCTGCCTGTCAGCCCTTAGGTCTTCGTCACGGAAGCACCTGGTTATTTGATAATATCGCTCAATTCCCGCTACCATCAAAATTTGCTTGAAAAGCTGCGGGGACTGAGGTAAAGCATAAAAGGTACCTGGATTTAAGCGGCTGGGCACTAAAAAATCCCTTGCTCCTTCCGGGGTGCTCCTTGTCAACATTGGAGTTTCCACTTCTATAAAACCGTTTTCATCCAGGAAGTCCCTTATAGCTTTACTTACCTTGTGCCTGAAAGTTATATTGCAGAGCATCGACGGCCTTCTAAGGTCAAGGTATCTATATTTTAGCCGCAAGCTTTCATCAACTTTTATATCGTCTTCTATGGGAAATGGAGGAGTTTTGGCGGGATTTAATATTTCAAGCTTGTCCGCAAATACTTCAATTTCGCCGGTCTTAATCTTGGGATTAATGCTTTCCTTCGGCCGTTCGTAAACCTTTCCATTTACCGCAATTACATATTCGGTTTTCACTTCCTTTGCCGTTTCAAAAGCTTCGCGGCTGTATTCAGGGTTGAAGACGACCTGAACAATGCCGCTTCTGTCCCTTAAATCGACAAAAATTAGTCCCCCGTGATCCCTGCGGGTTTGAACCCATCCCATAAGTGTAACTTCCTGTCCGCTGTTTTCTTTTGTCAGCATTCCACACTGATGAGTTCTCTTCATTTTTTCAAACATAAATTTAACAACCCTTTCCTGTCTTGTTTTTTAAAAATGCTTTGGCATCTTCTAAAGGCAGCTTCTCTTGCCAACCACTGGATAAATCTTTAACAGTAATTTTCCCAGTTTCAACTTCTTCTTCACCTATTATGAAAACATATTTTGCCGGTATCTTACTGGCATATTTGAGCTGGGCTTTAAGGCTTCTACCCATCGTATCCATCTCCGCTGAAAATCCATTTCTCCTCAAATCGTATAGCAGGCGCAACCCATAATCCCTCTGCTCTTGGCCCGTCAAAGCTATAAAGACATCCATATCCCAGGCAGCAATTTTTAGCAACCCCTTAGTTTCTAATAATAATATCAATCTTTCTACACCAATGCCAAAACCAGCAGCAGGAGTGGGCGGTCCACCGCATTCTTCAATTAGATCATCATACCTGCCACCGCCGCAGACGGTACTCTGAGCCCCTAATTCCTCCGAAATTATCTCAAATACAGTTTTCGTATAGTAGTCCAACCCCCTTACAATCCCGGGGTCGACTTTATATTTTATTCCTACTGCCGTTAAATCCCTTTTTACTTGTTCAAAATGTTCTCTGCAATCATCGCAAAGAAAATCCAAAATCACCGGTGCATTTTCAAGCTCCTTTCGGCATTCGTCGTTCTTGCAATCAAGAATTCTCAACGGATTTTTGTCCAGGCGTATAAGGCATGTTTCACATAAGATATCCTTCTTTTTATTTAAAAAATTTTTTAATTGTCTTTTATAATCTTCCCTGCATCTCTTGCACCCTATGGAATTGATATGTACTTCTAATTGAGAAAGGCCGAGTTGTTCCAAAAACAAAACGGCAAGCGCTATGACTTCCACATCTATCAAGGGGTTCGGAGAACCGAAAGCCTCAATCCCAAATTGATGAAATTCTCTTTGTCTTCCGGCCTGGGGCCTTTCATATCGGAAGCATGGCGAAATATAAAAAAACTTCGCCGGTAAAGGATTGTTAAAAAGTTTGTGCTCAATATAAGCTCTAACTACAGGAGCGGTTCCTTCGGGTTTTAGCGTAATGCTCCTCCCTGATTTATCTTCAAAAGTATACATCTCTTTTTCAACAATATCAGTCGCCTCGCCAATTCCCCTTTGAAACAGTTCAGTATGCTCAAAGGTAGGTGTCCTTATTTCCCTATAACCAAATCGCTCGCATGTTTCTCTAAAAACACCTTCTACGTACAACCATTTAACGCAATCTTCTGGAAGCAAATCGCGCGTACCCCTTGGTGCTTTCATAAGCATCTTTTCAGCTCCTTGTTTATTTTTCGCAATATTTTATGCAGGCTGCATAAAGCCTTTATAAATCAATATAGAGAAATTAGCTTTTTATGTCAAGCAATTTTTCACAATTTCATAACAGATTCCTCATAGACTTTAAAAAAAGGTGTATTAAAATATTAAGTACAAAGACTTAACAAAAACACCATGGAGGTGAAAGCCGTGAAGGTGTTCTCCCGGTACAAATATCTCATCGCTATCTTGCTGGGCTTTACTCTTGGAGCTGCTGTAGTCGCCGGTGGAATATTCGCTTACAATTTCTTTTATCCTTCAAACTCGGCTAAGGCAGGCACCTCAAATTCGGTAATTAACAACTTAAATCAAACAGTGTTTATAGGTCCAACCAACATTCCCGACATCATAGAAAAGGTAGAAGATGCGGTAGTTTTTATAGAGACAACAACTAGGAGCGCTTCCGTAAATCCGTTTTTTTACGACCCATTTTTTAGGGAATTTTTTGGAGATAATTTCCCCTTTTCAAGCCAAGAAAGTAGAAGCGTAGGATCTGGCTTTATCATCAGTTCGGATGGGTATATATTGACAAACCACCACGTCATCGAAGGTGCCACTGAGGTAAACGTCACCGTAAAAGGATTTTCAAATCCCTTCAAAGCTACAGTAATCGGAACCGACTTCGAACTGGACCTCGCAGTACTCAAGATAAATTCCGATAAAAAACTTCCGTATCTTAATCTGGGCGACTCTGACAAAATGAGGGTCGGAGATTGGGTTATTGCAATAGGCAACCCTTATCGATTGGACCATACCGTTACTGTCGGAGTAATAAGCGCCAAAGGAAGACCCCTTGCCATAACCGACAGGTCCACTGGCAAAACAAGGGTGTTCAAGGATCTCATCCAAACTGATGCCGCTATCAATCCAGGAAACAGCGGTGGTCCATTGATATCATTAAATGGAGAAGTGATAGGTATTAATACTGCAGTCAACGCAGAAGCCCAGGGCATAGGTTTTGCCATTCCTATCAATACAGCAAAACAGGTATTGGACGAGCTTATAAAAACCGGCGGCGTTTCAAGACCTTATATCGGTGTTTACCTACAGGATATAACTAAGGATTTGGCGGACTACTTCAATTTAAAAAGCACTGAAGGTGCCCTGATAAGTTATGTTGTTCCAAATAGCCCCGCGGAAAAAGCAGGACTCAGGCAGGGTGACGTAATTCTTAAGATAAACGATAAAACAATTAAAAAAGCTAGCGATGTTTCGGAAATAGTCAGCAACTCAAAGATAAATCAGAAGCTTGTTCTGCTAATATATAGAAATGGCAGGACAATGTACGTTTCGGTAATTGTAGGGAAAAAACCTAACCAATAAAAACTCGAGGGATCAGGTTTTCCCTCGAGTTTTTTTGAAAAAAATCCACTTTGGATCTTTGTCTTCATCATCTAGCTCGTTTCTGATACTCTTGACTGTGTCTATGTTTACTTTCATATCCCTAGCTATATCTTCATCCGTAGCTCCTTCCTCAAACAATTCAATATAATCACTAAAAGCTTCTTCTGGTCTAAATATTAACCTGGGGAGCTTGTTTTTTTTCTTCATTATTAGAATCCCCTCCAATCCCCAGGTATAGTTTTCCCTTTGCTGCAAAAATTATTTATATTAACTTACCGCAAAAAAGGATTTGTCTTCTTTTCAACTCCGAGTGTGGATTCGCTGCCATGCCCAGGTAAGACACGCATATCCTCATCTAATATTAAAAGTTTTGTTTTTATAGAATTTATAATCTCTTCATAAGAACCACCAGGAAAATCAGTTCTTCCTATAGAACCGGCAAAAAGAGTATCTCCTGTAAAAAGAAGTTTGTCTGCTTTTATACATATACTACCAGGTGTGTGGCCAGGAGTCCATATTATCTCTAAGGTTAGTTCACCTATTTTAATAATTTCTCCACCTTTTAATTCTTTTTCCGCAGGGGGTTGTATTACTTCATGCCCACCATAAAAAGATAAATTTTCCTTAGAAGATACCAACATTTTCGCATCTTTCTCGTGAATTGCAATTTCTGCTCCCGTAAAATCTTTCACTTCTTTAACGGCTCCTATGTGGTCTACATGCCCGTGAGTTAATATTATCATTTCAATTTGTAAATTTCCTTCTTTTATTTCTTTTATTATATTTTGTGGTTCGGCACCTGGGTCAATTATCACACCCTTTTTGCCGTTATCAATTAAAATATAACAATTAGTAGAAAGAGGCCCTACCTGAAGTTTTTTGAACACCATCAATCTTCCCCCTCAAAACATCTTTTTCGAATCTAATAAAATTGTCACCGGTCCATCATTGAGTATGGTCACCAGCATATTAGCCTGAAATTGGCCGGTTTTTACACTAGCGACCTTATCTCGGCATAATTCTACAAAAACTTCGTACAATTCGCGGGCTTTATCCTGAGGAGCAGCCTGAGTAAAACTCGGCCTCCTGCCTTTTCTAACGTCACCCATAAGGGTAAATTGAGACACAATCAACATTTCTCCCTTTGTTTCTTCTAAAGAAAGGTTCATCTTTCCTTCATTGTCCTCGAATATCCTGAGAGACACTATCTTTTCTGCCAAATATTCTGCATCCTCTAAAGTATCATCCTGTGAAACTCCCAGAAGAACCATAAGCCCCGGACCTATCTGACTTATTATTTCATCATCTACGGCAACAGAAGCACCCTTTACCCGCTGAACGACAGCTCTCATTACCTTTATTACCCCCTACTGATTCATTACCCTTCTAACTTCGAAAATTCCATTAATCTTTTTTAATTTTTGAATAATATTATCCAAGTGTTGTTTATCCGTAATTTCAAGAATTAGGTCTATTACCGCTATGCCGTTTTTCGACGCTCTGGCATTTACCGAATCTATTGTAGTGTTCATATCCCCTAGGATGTCCAGCACATCTGACAGCATACCTGGTCTGTCGTAACCTGAAGCCTCAATTTCTACCGGGAACGACTTTTCTTTAAATCCATCCCATTTAACTTCAATAAGTCTTTCTTTATCGTAGACATTATTAATTACATTCGGACAATCCTGCCGGTGTATTGAAACACCTCGACCTCTAGTTATATATCCCACTATTTTGTCTCCCGGCACAGGGTTACAACACCTGGAAAACTTAACCAGAACATTATCTACACCGTCTATTTTTACACCTTCAAATATTTTATTTTTTTGCCTAAATTTTTGTTCTACTTTTGCGCTTTCCAGTTCTCCTTTGTCGGATCTAACGTTCTTTTTATATTCTTCTATAATTCTTTGAACAGCTTGAGTCGCTGAAATTCCTCCGTATCCAACCGATGCAAAAAGATCGTCGACATTTTGAAAGCTTAGCTTTTTTAACAGGTTGTCCATAAAATCCTGATTTATAAGCTGATAAATGTCGTACCCCTGTCTTTTGGCCTCTTTCTCCAGCATCTCCTTTCCTCGATTTATGTTTTCCTCACGTCTTTCTTTTTTAAACCACTGTCTTATTTTATTTTTTGCCTGAGTAGATTTGACAAACTGCAGCCAATCCCGGCTAGGACCATTGCTGTGAGCCGATGTAATTATTTCAACTATATCTCCGTTTTTCAGCTTATAATCTAAAGGTACGATCTTGCCGTTAACTTTTGCCCCAATACATCTGTTTCCGATGTCCGTATGAATCCTATAAGCGAAGTCTATAGGACAAGATCCTGCTGGTAAGTTTATCACATCTCCTTTAGGAGTAAAGACGTAAACCTCATCGGAAAACAAATCTATTTTTAGGGATTCCATGAATTCTTTAGCATCCCGCAAATCTCTCTGCCAGTCGAGGATCTCTCTAAGCCAAGATAGTTTTTTGTCAAAATTGTCGCTTTTATTTCCCTCTTTATATCTCCAATGAGCTGCGATACCATATTCCGCCGTTTTGTGCATTTCGTAAGTTCTTATTTGAATTTCCAAAGGTTCCCCTGAAGAGTCTATAACGGTAGTATGAAGTGATTGATACATATTAGGTTTTGGCATAGCTATATAGTCTTTGAATCTACCCGGTATAGGTTTCCATAAGGTATGGACAACCCCTAATGCTGCGTAACAATCTCTTACACTTGAAACAATTATTCTTACAGCAGTTAAATCGTAAATCTGTTCGAAGGATTTATTTTGTTCCTTCATTTTTTTATAGATGCTGTAAAAATGCTTTGGACGTCCCTGAATCTCTGCCTTAATGCCAGCGGCATCTAATTTTTTTTCCAAAATGGCTATCATCTTGTTTATATGTTCTTCTCTTTCCTTTCTTTTTTTGGCCACTTTTTCTACTAATTCATAGTATCTTTCTGGTTCCAAATACCTAAAAGCTAAATCCTCCAATTCCCACTTAATTTTAGATATTCCAAGTCGATGAGCAAGGGGAGCAAAAATTTCCAACGTTTCTACGGCTATTTCCTTTTGCTTATCTATAGGCAGATACTTAAGAGTCCTCATATTGTGGAGCCTGTCTGCCAGCTTTATAAGTATAACTCTTATATCTTTAGCCATCGCCAAGAACATTTTTCTGAGATTTTCCGCCTGCTGTTCTTCCTTAGTCTTAAACTCAAGTTTCCCCAATTTTGTTACGCCATCTACCAATAAAGCTATTTCGCCTCCGAATTCTCTGGTAATATCTTCCAGCGTATATTCTGTGTCCTCTACTACATCGTGCAACAGGCCGGCAGCTATTGTGATGGTATCAAGTTCAAGGTCAGCCAAAATCATGGCAACTTCTAAGGGGTGGAAAATGTATAGCTCCCCGGAAATTCGGTGCTGGCCATCATGGGCTTTTTTTGCAAATTCGTACGCCCTATCGACCAGCTCCAAGTTGGCCGAAGGATTATACGATTTTATGCGATCTTTCAGGGTATGAAGAGTTGCCAAAATATCCACCCCTTTTTAAACTTAATACTTTATTAGAGAAATTACCTCGTACTTAGATAAATATTCTCTTCCTTTTAAATCCGTCAATTCAATCAAGAAAGCAACAGCAGTAACTATCCCGCCGAGTCTTTCGACCAATTCGATAGTGGAAAAAATAGTTCCTCCTGTAGCTAAAAGGTCATCCACCACTAATACCTTTTGGCCAGCTTCAATAGCATCTTTGTGCATTTCAAGCACATCGGTTCCGTACTCAAGTTTGTATTCAGCTTTTATGGTCTCCCCAGGAAGCTTTCCTTTTTTCCTTGCAGGAACAAATCCTTTGCCAAGTTCATAAGCAAGCGGTGCCCCGATAATAAATCCTCTGGCCTCAGGTCCAGCTACAAGATCAAAATCTTTTTCTCTTACCAAATCTGCTAAACTTTTAATGGCTATTTTGAAAGCTTCTCCGTCTTTCAAAAGCGTAGTTATATCTTTAAAGCTTATTCCCTTTTTAGGAAAATCCATTATTACTCGAATTTTTTCTTTCAGATCCATTCGATCTCCTCCTGTTTTAATAATTCTAGATATTATAAAAATTGTTATAAAATTCTATTACCTTTTTCTTTAATAACACAATGTTTCGATAAGTAGGCGAAAAATTGAAATCCAATTTCTTTAAGTTGAAACTAAAATGCAGAACTTTAACTTTGTCTTTCTCTATAATATACTTTAAAATTCCCAACTCTTTTAAAATACTCAGCGCAGTAATAATACTTATTCGATCCACTTTTTTTACATCTTGCTGTTTGAAAAAATTCACTAATTCATTTAAATAAAAAACATTTTTCCCGTTTTTTGTTAAATTATATATATGACTTAAAGTCGATGCGAAAATTTGCTTGCAAGGTAATAATTTTTCACATACTAAATAGTTATATCTCAAATCTTCCCTGTTGAAAATTAAATGAAGTTTAGGCAAAGGCGAGTTTAAAACATGATCTCTCATAAGTTCAATGCTAAATGGCGGATCATAAAAAACTATCTCATCCATATCCCCTGACAGAACTTTGTGGGAATCAGCCTCTGGATTTATTAAGATCACATTTTTTTTATTTAATACATTTTTGCCTTCTAAATTAAAAAAAACCCCCAGCTCTGATCTTGCAATATCAAATTTTTTAAGATAAACTAGAAGTCTCCATGCTTGATATGGAGTGTTTACTTTAACAAGGATTCTTTTAGATGATTCAAAAAGGCTCTTTATGTATTTTCTTTTGTTTTTTACTTTAAAAAACTCTATATCATTGCTGATACAGTATGAATTCTCGTCAATATCATTAAAATCCATTTCTCTTAAAACATTTAAAAACCGTTTAAAATACTCTTCTTCCAATTTTATCATAATATCGTCCCGAAGAAAGGGGATTTTTATATCTTTTAGATTAAGCTGCAAACTCTTACTCCCTTCCCACTCATCGAGCTCAAGCCAAAAAGCTACATCTATTAAAGGAGCCTTTTCTAGTTGGTTTTTGTAATCTCCAAAATTAAAACCAATAGCTCTGAATTCTTTTTCCTTTTTTTTCAATCGAATCTTTAAATGATTTTCCTTTTCTCCTATAACTTTGATTTGTTCTATCGCCATACTCTTGCAGACAAAAACAGGCTTAGGGTTGCCAAACCCGAAAGGCTTAAGGAGCTGAAGCTGCTCAGCCAGTTCGGTCGTCAATTCCTCTGGTGTCAATTCCATATCTATCTTCAGTTTCATTTCCCATTTTTCTCTTTCAGTAGACTTAGCTAATTCATTTATTTTTAAACGAAAATTTTCTATCTCTTTTACTTTTATAGTGAAACCAACAGCCTGTTCGTGACCACCAAATTTATCAAGCATATCAGACAATTTACTCAAAGCTTCGAAAATATCAAAACCCGGTACGCTTCTCGCAGATCCCCTCCCTTCTTCTCCTTCTTCTGATATAAGGATACAAGGTATACAATAGTTTTGCACAAGTTTCGAAGCTACGATCCCAATAACACCGGGATGCCATCTGGAACCAGACACTACTATAACTCTGTCTTTATCAATTCTCACGTTTTTTTGTATGTACTCCTTTGCTTCATTATATATCCTTGTTTCAATAGCCTGCCTTTCTCGATTGAGTAATTCTAAATCCTTAGCTAGCCTTTTTGCTTCATTTTCATCATCTGCAAGTAAAAGTTGTACGGCCAAAGTAGCATCCGAAAGTCTCCCTGCAGCGTTTAACCTCGGCGCTAAAATATAACTAATTTTTTCCTCATCTATGTCTTTAACCGAAAGTCTACATTCCTCCAATAGAGCAAGCAGTCCTTTTTTATCCGTATTTTTTAATACATTTATTCCCCATTTTGCAATTATCCGATTTTCATCTACCAACGGAACCATATCGGCTATCGTACCTAATGCGACCAGGTCCAAAAATTTTAAGGTCACGTCTTTGTTACAATTTGAAAGAGCCTGAACTAATTTTAGAGCAACTCCTACTCCAGCCAGTTCTTTAAAAGGATAAGAGCAGTCTTTTTGTTTTGGATTTATTACCGCAATAGCTTTAGGTACATCGTCGTGAGGCTCGTGATGATCCGTAATCACCATATCCATTCCTAGTTCTTTTGAGTAAATTACTTCTTCTTTTGAAGCTATGCCATTATCTACTGTAATTATCAACTTAGTACCGCTTTTTGCAATCTTTTCGAGCGCCTCCTTATTTAACCCGTATCCTTCTTCTAACCTTGAGGGAATGTAAAATTCGACATCTCCTCCCAGTTCACGCAAAGCTTTTACTAACAATGCACAGCCAGTAACCCCATCAACATCATAGTCTCCGTAAACTGTTATCTTTTCTCCGTTTGAAATAGCTTTTTTGACCCTAATTACGGCTTTTTCCATATCCTTAAGCAAAAAAGGATTGTACATGTCATCAATAGAAACCCTTAAAAAGCGCAGTACATCTTCTCTTTTTTCTATACCTCTAGCTTTTAACAGCTTTAAAATTACAGGGTGGAGATTTTTCTCACTATAGGACGGAATTACAGGCGGACAAAATTCCCACAGGTAGTTTCCATCGATCACAAAACTACACACCTCCATCCCTTAAAACACATATAAATTATAAAACAACCGAAACTTTATATCAATGAATTTTTTATTAAATCAAATGCCTACTATTATTCAAGACGTTCACTAGCACATCTTTATCTAACTCTTCTACGATGTAAAGTTTACCATTTGCAGCCTCAACTATCTTAGTGAGGCAATCCTTGTTTGGTTGTAAGCCAATACAGCAGAAATCTATTTTTTTCTTTCTAATATTTTGAGCAGCAATAATTGCATCCTTTACCGGATCTGTACTCCAAACCGGCACAGTAGGAATTCCATCTGTCACCAGTATAATCAACGGATTTTTTAAATTCTTAGAGCACATATAGGATAGTGCCCTCTCCAAGGCAAGGGCAAGAGGAGTAAGGCCTGAAGATGCTATGCTGCTTACACCGTAATCGACCTGGCTGAAATTTTTGGTAAAGGGAACGCAAATCTTTACCTCTTTTTCTTGAAAAGTCAGGACGCTGACTCTTCTATAGGAAGTTAAAACAATATGCTTTGCCAAATATTTTGCACTTCTTAATCTTTCACCTGCCATGCTAGCACTTGCATCTATAAGCAGGCAAATATCTTGTCCCTTTTCAAAAGATCTTTTGATAATTACGATGTCTTCAGTTGAAATTGACAATTTTTTTCTTTCTGAATAACACCTAATTAAGGCTCTTTTTATAGTCTCTGTTATTTCGATCTCTTCGAGCCATTCATTTTTATTATAAATTTTTTTTGATAAAATTCCCTTGTTTTTGAGTGTATTTTTTGCGTTTCCGAAGGCTGGTGTTATTATTTTTTCCCCTTTTTTAGGAAGGTCTCTTATCATTCTCTTCAAAATCAACTCTATTTCTTTATTATTTTGTTTTATATATTCAATGAGACTTTCTCCTTCCTTTGTTAAATTGTAAACACCGGATTTTTTGCAAACAATAGCATTCCTTTCTAGGCGTGCTAAAACTTCGTTCAAATCTCCGTACTTTTTCTTTAACTCAAAAAGGTCCTTTCTTTTTTCAGACTTAAAGTATTCTAGAAGTTCCTGTAATTCGTTTATGCTGCCAAAATATTCGCTTAACTCAATAGCCCTTTGATATTCATTTTCTGTAAAGGGGCCTTTGCTGAAGTTGGTTTGTTTTAAAAAAGAGTCTGAATTTGTAGCATAAGGTGAAAGGTCGCATGGAGTATTGCCAATGTCATTTCTAATTTTTTCTACTTTTCGTATTTCTATGCCTTGCTCTAACAGAGCTTCTTCCACTTTAATTATTAAAAAGAGTAAAAAATCTAAATTGTCATCGTCGAGCAAAACAGCAAGGTGTACATGATTCAAGTGGTTTTTTAAAAGGCTCTCAGTTTTACCATAATTTAGGGTACCAGTCAATCTTCCTCCTCCGCTGCCCGTTTGAATATCTATAAAATCCCCCAAAGCCTCCTTAGAAACCTCTGTGAGTGCTTTTAAAAGGTTTTCTGCAACTTTTTTTACGTCTACCCTTCTTACTTCATGAAATAAATCCACATGCACAATTTCGCCTTCATTGAACCTGTTATAAAAAACTTTTCCTGCATCAGAATTAGTGATAATTCGAACCAATTGAGGGCGTTCCGGAGAAATTACGTGTATTTTCCTGCTTGCTACTGCTGCTTCACCTATTCGAACTCCTCTTCCTTTTGCAAATTCATTCTTTATTTTTTCTAATAATTTAATCATTAAAGCTCGTCCTCCGTTTTAACACAATCATTAAAATCCAACTGCCTCAATGGTATGGCTTTTTTGCTCGGGGCACATATCTGTTCATTCTTAGGCTCTATTTTACGCAAAGTCTTTCCCTTAAGGGCTCTTGAAAAAATTGAAAACATTTTCTTAAAAGTATCTATTTTATTGTTTTTATTTTCTTCTCTTTGCCTGGAGCTTGCCATATTTTCTTTGTCCGACAGTTCAATTTGCGGTCTTTGAAGAACTTCAGCATTCTTTGAGTTTAAATTTCCCAGGTTCTTTAATATTTCAGCCAAATTTTTACTGTCTGTTCTATGTTTTAAAGCTACTCTCACAAGATAAGCTAAATCTTTTACTTCTGGTTTCTTATCTTGTAGTGCACTTAAGATCCAGATTCCATGCAGTATAGCTTCCAATCCCCTTATGCTTTCTAGTCCATACTTAATGTACATTGATGCTAATGCCGTTTTCAATTCTTCTGGAACCTGAAATTCTGATAGCTTCTTTTTTGCTTCAATAAACTTTTTTACTTTTTCTCTTTCCAATTCCAAATTTTCCTTTTGTTGACGGCATTCTAGTATGTCTAGGACAGTTCCGATACTTTTGGGCTTTTCCACATCGACTACAAAGTCAAATCTATCCGAAAGCTGACGCCGGATATTTTCAAGAGGTCCTGGGTCTTCGTCTGGATTTGACGCAGCCCATACGCTCACCTTTATAGGTATTTCTACAGGCGGCAAACCGGCTTCTTCTATTTGGATTCTACCCGGCTTAGTTCCCATAACATCCAGAAGAATATCAACAATTTCAGGAGATGTGTCGGCTAGACGATTTATTTCGTCTATAAAAATTACGCCCCGGTGAGCGCGTGGAATAGTACCCAATAGCAATGCCGCCTGAGGATTATCCTTAGATAAGAGTTTTTCTACATCAATGCTTCCCACTACTGTACCTTTTTTAGCCGAATGTGATATTTCAAGGAAAGGCATATCTATCAATTCTATACCAATCTTTTCGATTTCTTCTGGAGAAAGGTTTTTGTGATTTGGGCAATAAGGTTCTTTAGGATCGCAATTATATTCACAACCTTTTATTCGCTCGATTTTAGGGAAAATATTGCGGGAGGCTCTTAAAATAGTAGTTTTTCCTGTACCTCTCAATCCTTCCGCATGAATATGCACTGGCACACCAGTATAAGTTGAAAGAATTGCAACGTCAATAATTTCAAAAAGACATCTGTTGCCCTCATGTTGCACCAACTGCGAATACCTTTTCATTCTTTTTCCCTCCTTACGACAATATTTTCCCACAGAAAAAGGTTTTTAATTAAAAAAATAAGGGCCTTTTAAGCCCTTACTTTAGAAATTATTATAAATTATTATGCACGAGCAACTTTCTGTTGTCCCCTCAATATGCTCCATATTGGCGTTGCAATAAATATTGTAGAGTAAACACCACTCACTATTCCTACTATAAGCGCGAGGGTAAAATCTTTGATTGTTTCACCGCCCAAGAAGTAAAGCGAAATAATAGCAAGAAGCGTTGTCAAAGATGTATTTATAGACCTCGTAAGACATTGAGTGATACTCGTATTGGCTATATCATCAAACTTGGCTTTTCCCATAATTCTTTGGTTCTCGCGAATGCGGTCGAATATTACTATCGTATCATTTATAGAATATCCAACCACTGTAAGAATGGCAGCAACAAACGTAATATCAATGGGAATGTAAAATATAGAATAAAAACTAACCATGATTAGCACATCGTGGATAAGGGCACCAATGGCTGCAATTCCCGATTTAAATTCAAAACGAAATGCAACATAGAGTAACACTCCGCAATTTGCAATCATTAAAGCTATTAGAGCCTGACGCTGCAATTCCTTTCCTATTATAGCATCCACCTTTTCCGCACGTATAAGCTGAGCTTTGGACCATCGTTCTTTTATAATTTGGATTAAGCTGTTTTTTTGTTCTAGAGAAAGAACAGGAGTCCTTATTATCAATTCTTCGCGGTTATCTCCAGCTTCTTTAACTTCAACATTTTTAAGACCTATACTTTCAATTTTTTGCCTTGCTTCCGCAAGACTATAAGGTTCTCCTATATCGAAATGAAGTATATCGCCCCCTGTAAAATCCACACCCCAATTCAATCCTCGAGTAGCCAAAGAAAATAGACCAGCAGCAATGACTATAAGGGAAATACCGATCCAAAGCCATTTTCTTTCCATGAAGGCGTATTTTCTCAACGTTTTCACCCCTTTATGCACCAAAAAACTTCCTGTTGGTTATAAGCCTTGTATTTATCAAGTTACCGAGCATTATCCTGGTAACTACAATAGCGGTGAACAGACTAATAACGTTACCTAAAATCAGAGTGACCGCAAACCCTCTAATTGGACCTGTTCCGAAATAAAAGAGTACTATCCCAGCTATAATAGTCGTCAAATTAGAGTCAATAATCGTTGTAAATGCCCTGTGAAATCCTGAATCCAAAGCTGCCTTTAATGTTTTTCCGCTTTTTAGTTCTTCTTTGAACCTTTCGAAAATGAGCACGTTGGCATCCACAGCCATGCCCACCGAAAGTATGAAGCCTGCAATTCCAGGAAGAGTTAAAGTAGCACCAAGTGCTATGAAAGTTATTAAAACAAGCATGACGTAAAAAGCTAAAGCTATATCAGCCACTAATCCAGCAATCCTGTAATATACTAACATAAATGTCATCACCAAAATAATGCCTATAATCCCTGCCTTAAGACTTTTGTTGAGCGAATCAGTCCCGAGCGTAGGACCGACCGACCGCACTTCTCGCTGCTCTAAATCTATCGGAAGAGCTCCTCCTCTAATAAGGGCGGCAAGCTGCGCAGCTTCGTCTATGCTTGAAAGCCCTTCTATGACAGCCTCACCGTTTGAAATAACTGATTTTACAATAGGTGCAGAAATTACCTCTCCGTCAAGCACAATTGCAATAGGATTGCCAAGATATTTCTCTGTGGCCTCAGCGAATTTTTTGGCTCCTTGCGAATTGAGTTTTAAACTTACTACAGGATTGTTTAAATTGTCATATAAAGCCCTGGCATCATTTACATCGTCCCCCGTCAGTACGACCTTTTGGTCAGGGCCGATGAATTCCAGCGAAGCAGTTTTCCCAATTATTTCGAGTGCTTTTTGCGAATCTTTTACACCAGGGAGTTCTACGCGGATTCTATTTTCACCTTGTCTTACAACAACGGGTTCTGCCACACCCAACTGGTCTACCCTCTTCCATATCACCTCTCTTGCCGCATTCATCTTTTCTTCCGAAATCGTTTGCCCCTCTTTAGGTTTTGCTTCAAGAAGAACATAAATTCCACCTTGAAGGTCCAGACCTAACTTAATTGCCTTTTTTAACGGCAAAACTTGATAAGGGCCCATCTTGACTCCAAAAGCCAAAATATAAGCCAAAAAAAAGACACTAAATAAAATGACTGCTATCTTAAGCAAACTCTTGGCCCTTAAGTTCATTTTAAAGTTCCTCCAATCTCTCAGATAATACTGCAAGTTTTATTATATTCCTCGCCTTTAATGCTTGTCAACAAACCGAAATTTAAAAAAGGCCTTTTATAAAAGGCCTTTATTCTTTTTCTTTTTGGCAAACCTGATTTGCCACAGTACATGATGTTTTGCAGGCAGATTGACATGATGCTTGACATTCCCCACATCCGCTCAAAAAAATAGCTTCATTATCGCATAAATTTCCTTTATGTATCACCTTGATGTGCTTCATTTATCAATTCCCTCCTTCGCATTGTTACCTCGTTACATTATACCACAATACGATTAAAGTGAAAAGATATTTACAGATATTTACATATTTACCCCTATCGCACCGGCAAATGCCCCTATTAAAAATCCAATGATTAGATCAATAATTATATTTAAGTCGTATCCTGCACCGTTTTTTATAAAAAATTTTATAATCATTATAAATGCTACATAGAAAAGTCCAATAAATCCACCGTGGAGCCAGCCTCCATAATCTAAATCTCTGGTAGCTTTAAAACTGCTGAGTGCTATACTCAAAGCACCTACTGCAGTCACGGCTTTTGGTATAATATCTTCTGATAACGAACTAAAATATAATATTATGCTTAATGCAAGAATTAAAAACAATGTAATTATATAAGCATTCAAAATACCTACCACTACTTTTGAAAAACTGAACCTTCTGGTAACCGAAGAATTTTTCATTAAAGTTCGACCTCCTTCCTTATAACTTTATTTCAAGAAGGAGGTCAGATATGCTAAATATTACATTGTATTTCAGATTTTTATTTTTCCTGTTTATCAGCCTTTTTTATTACATTCCCGATTGCAGACCTCGTCACCTTTATTTTCACTTTATCACCCACTTCAAGCGTTACCACATCGTCTTTAATATTCAAAATTCGCCCAAAAATACCTCCAATTGTAATGATTTCATCGCCTTCTTGGAGATTATCCAGCATATTTTTTCGCTCTCTTTCCCGTTTCTGCTGGGGCCGGATTATTAAGAAATAGAATATAGCAAAAATCAGTATAATTGGTCCGAATTGCTGAAGGAAAATCGTCGTGTTCAAGTTTCAATCACACCTTCCCTTTTTATGATTTATTATCATTAAATCTCTAATTCTGTACTCAATCACGAAATCCTCTTAACTATACCCATATTTTGAAAAAAATTCTTCCTTTAAATCAAAAAAATAGTCTCCCTCTATTGCCTCCCTTACCTTTTCCACAAGTCTGAGCAAAAAGTACAAATTATGGTAAGTAGTCAACCTCAGACCCAGAATTTCGCCGGCATTCAGAAGATGCCTTATATAAGCTCTCGTGTAATTTTTGCAAACATAGCAGTCACATTCCGGGTCTAAAGGCGAAAAATCCTTGGCGTATGCAGCGTTTCTCACGACCAGTTTTCCTCTTGCCGTGAAAACCGTACCGTGGCGGGCTATTCGGGTGGGCAGGACGCAGTCAAACATATCTATCCCTCTTTGTATGCCTTCAAATATGCTGTCTGGCGACCCTACCCCCATTAAATATCTAGGCTTTTCCTCTGGCAGCAGCGGAACTACGTAATCCAAAACTTCATACATACATTCCTTCGGTTCCCCTACGCTCAACCCTCCCACTGCATAGCCTTCAAAGTCCATCGCTACCAAATCTTTTGCGCTCTTTTCGCGCAAGTCCCTATAAAGTCCTCCCTGTACTATGCCGAAAAGGGCCTGGTCGTCTCTTTTATGATGTTTTTTGCATCTTTCCGCCCAGCGCGTCGTACGTTCCACGGAATTTTTCGCGTATTCATAGGTAGCGGGATAGGGTATGCATTCATCAAAAGCCATTATTATATCTGCACCTAGGGAATTTTGTATTTCAATAGACATTTCAGGGCTAATAAAGTGCAATGAACCGTCTAAATGCGACCTGAAGGTCACCCCTTCTTCTTTTATCTCTCTCAATTCGCCTAAACTAAAAACCTGATACCCTCCGCTATCGGTAAGTATAGAGCCTTTCCAGTTCATAAATTTGTGCAATCCACCGGCTTCTTCAATTAATTCGTGTCCCGGGCGTAGATAAAGGTGGTATGTGTTGCTCAAGATAATCTTTGCACCTATCTGTTCGAGTTCTTCAGGCGTCATGGTTTTAACCGTCGCCTGAGTTCCCACGGGCATGAAAACCGGCGTCTTTATTACACCGTGCAATGTTTCAAGGTAGCCAATTCTGGCCATGCATTGGTGTGAGCTCTTAATTATACTAAATTTCATCATGAACAATGCACCTCGTCAGCATCTTCGGTTCTTTTGACAAAAACTGACCTTACCAGGTTTCCTTCCATAGAATAGATTGAGATTTCTGCATCATTTATTCTAAACACCTCGCCAACACATATATTTCTTCCTTCGCTGTTGGCTAAGAATGATATAAGTCCTCCTATAGTATTTGCCATATTTTCGGGAATATTTACATTTGCTATCTCATTAACCTCCCATATTGGCATACTTGAACTTACTATAGCACCTTTTTCTGCGTATAGTCTTTCTGGGGTGTAGGTTTTTATAGGTTTTTATAAGTAAAAATAGACCCCCAAGAGCCACAACACCTATCAAGACATCAAGGGTGGTTTTTGCTTCCATAATAATTTTTCGCGCTATAGCGTAAAGAAGAACTTCTACAACGCTAGAAGGAGTATGCCTGACTAACATTATAACCAATTCAAGGCCGATTACTAGTAAAAGTATGTGTCCTAAAAAGGTCCTCAGTACTTCATAGGTTTGCAAGGGTGGTTGGCTTATAATAATATTCAAATACCTTATTAGGTCTAAAAAGCTAATTGCAACTCCGCTAATTATGAATAATGCCAGTAATGCTTCTAATAAAAACACTATCCTCGAGAAATTTTTAGGCAGCCGCCACTTTATCTTTTCCCAATAATTTGCCATATTACTACAACCTCCTCATTTTTGCAGATTCAGCAAAAACTTATAGTATTAACAATAAATACAGCAATGGAATAAAAGTGCCGAAAAGCGCAACGCTTATGTCTATACTTGCAGGTATATTGATACACATTTGCACTAAATAATTAAAATAGTCAACAAGTTTCGAGGTTGTTTTTCTATATGAAAGTCGTGGGATTAATGCAGGTCTTTTTATGTAACCTTTTAACTTTAAATAAACTATAGTCCCTGTTATAATATCAAGCAACGATGCACTTATCTTGGCAGGAGAATATAAATTAATTTCGACCATACTAGCCACAATTGGCAATAATCCAATGCCGATTGTTAGAAAAACTAATAAGCACAATACAAATATCATTATATTAAACTCTTTTATGGTACTCAAAGAAATTTCTTCTCTGCGATTTAAGTAGAGCTCACAGAAATAGAAAAAAAGCTTAGCCATATAGGCCGCCGTCAGAATACCAGAAAGTCTAAAAATTACCTCCACCCATTGAAAGAACATCCCTTGATTTGAAAGTCGCGCAAGCAAATCTTTCGTTAAAACTTTTGCAGTATAGCCTATAAATCCCGGGAATCCGACTAGATTTAGTCCCCCAAATACAATTGCTACTAGCGGGACTAAAGTAAGATTTTTTATTTGCCTCATTTCATAAGTTTTTAAATATATATACCCGATAATGAGGAACATCGCTGTTTTTGAAAGACCGTGAGCATATATATGCAAATAAGGTGCAATAGAAGTATGCACTCCTGCCAAATTCATTGCACCAATGCTAATAAAAATGTATCCTATCTGACTTATAGTTCCGTATGCCAAAAGGCGTTTTGGGTAATTGTCACAAAGAGCCATAAAACCTCCGTATAATGTTGACAAACTTCCTAAAATCATCAGGACCAACCCTAAATAAGGTAAACTGGTATATCGTAGAATCTGCATAATGCCAAAGACTCCAGATTTCACAAGCACCCCAGAGAGCAGGGCACTAGCCGGAGCTGGTGCTACTGGATGAGCTCTTGGGAGCCAAAAATGAAAAGGCAGGCAACCTGCTTTAATTGCGAAACCTGTAATTAATAATCCAAGAGCCAAACATCCCTTTAATCCTCCATGTTCAATGACAAAGTTTAATTTTTCAAACTCAAAGGTTCCACCCTCACTATACATTATCATCACGGCACTTAGAACAGCAAGACCCCCTACAAATGCGGTAAAGATATATAAATTCCCTGATGAAAGGGCTTCAATTGACTCCTGGTGTATAACTAAGAAATAAGAAAATAAAGCCATTAATTCGAAAAAAAAGTAAAAGGTCAAAAGATCTCCGGCTAAAAAAACACATATAACTGACCATAGTGTTAGCATGAAAAAACTTAAGAATCTTGCTCTATTTTCCATATAACGAATATAGCCCGTCAAGAAAAGTGCAGTTAAACACCAAATAGAGGTGGAAAAAAGGAGAAAAATGCGATTTATATTGCCTAAAATAAATCTTACTGAATGAAAACCCGTACTTATACTAAATAAGTCCCCACTTGGAGTAAGTAAGGCTATTAATACACAAATTCCACATAATAATGCGATAAAAGTATTTATTATGTTATCATTTCTTTTGCTAGTAAACCACACTACCAACACACCTACAATTGGAAGTATCAATATTAAAAGCAAGTTTAATGAGCCCATTGATTTCACTCTCCATGGAACATATTCCGCTACAGATATTGTAGCAAAAATCCAGGGAAAATACCCAAAAACAAGACAATGAAAGTAAACATAAGAATGGAAATCAAATTACCTTTATCTGTTTTTTCTGGTTCTAAATCTTTTTTAAATGATTTATCACCAGTAAAAGTCTTTACTATAACGGGAAAATAATAACCAAATGTCAAAAGGGCAGATAATATTATAAAAATTAACTGCAAAGTTCTTCCTGATTCTATAGCGGCCATGGCCAAGTACCACTTTGATAAAAATCCCAAAGTAAAAGGTATTCCAACCAAAGACATAGCACATAAAGAAAAGCAAAGAGCTGTAAGCGGCAATTTGTTACTGATTTTTTCTAATCCTTTTATATCTCTAGAGCCAATAAGTTTGATCATCCTGCCTGTAGCTAAAAACAAGCAGCTCTTAGCAAGAGCATGGTTTAATATCTGTAATAATGCTCCTTCAAATCCGTACTGGTTGTTGAAGCCAAGACCCAAAAAAACATAACCCATTTGGGATACACTTGAATAAGCAAGCCTCTTTTTTATATCATTTTGAAAGCCCGCTAAAACAGCCCCAAAAAATACACCAATATTGCCTAAGGCAAGAAGGACCTCCAACAAAATTGAAGTGTATGTATTCATTAGACCAAAGACATCGTTTAGCAGGCGTATTATGACGAAAACATAAATTTTTATCACTAATCCGGATAATAAAGCACTTGATGGTGTAGGAGCGGCAGAGTGGGCATCAGGGAGCCATACGTGCAAAGGAAAGAGAGCTGATTTTAAGCTAAATCCTGATATTGTAAGTACTAAAGATCCAGAAATAATCTTCGGAAATACATCCTTATATTCTAGCAAAACATATTTTAATGTATCATAGTGTAAAAAACCACTGATATTGTATATCAAGATCAGTCCTAGTAATATAGAAGTAGATGCTATAGAACTCAATATAAAATATTTAAGAGCAGCTTTTACAGCTTTCTTTTCATTTTTTATTGATATAATTCCACAAGCAGCAATTGTTGTAATTTCTACAAAAACATATAAATTAAAGAGGTCTCTTGTAAAGATTATACCCAGCATAGCACCAATTAAAATTGAAACTAGCATAAAATAATATGCTGCCCTTTCTTCTCCTATCTCATACTTAAACGACTCAAAGCTAATGAGAATTAATAAGGCGCAGCTCAAAAAAAGAGCAGCCATAAAGACTGAAAGTTTATCAGCATAAAGTTCTATGCCTATAGGAGGTATCCATCCTCCTATCCAGTACCTAATAGGCCCCACCGATTCGACGTAAAAAAATGTCTTACCTGTCAGAAAAAGCAACATAGAATACAAAGCAATACTGAATACGTACAAACATTTAAATTTTTTTCTTAATAGAGATATCAAAAAAGCGTGGCTGAACAGGGAAATTATTAATACAACTAGAATGTGAGTCATTTCCGTTTGTCCCCCAGCTTATAAATATCATCAAGTATCAATCGAGCCGTAAAAATCGTGAATCTTAGTGATGAGCGTAAGAGCGTATGCTGTCTTACTGACCGCAATTACGATTCCTGTTAGGACAAAAGCGGTGGTCAATGGGTTTACATAAATCGGAGGCCCTGGTGTTGATATTGACATAATTGGCACTTTCCCACCCTTTATGTAACCAGAAGCTACTATAAATAGAAAAACAGAGGTATCCATAATATTAATTCCTATAACCTTTTTTATTAAATTAGGACTTGCAAGTATTATATAAAATCCTATGCAAAATAGGGCAAATGCTGCCACATAATAGTAGTTATTTAAAATTCCATATAATATCTTCACTTTTCAACCTCCTCTGGGGTAATAAGGGAAAAGAGTATATACATAGTTCCGAATACTTTAAAGGCTACAGTTGTATTTAATAAAAAGATTGAACCTCCGCTAAAAACAGTGCCAGCAATTCCTGTTGGAATTCCTGCAATTTTATTTGAGAGAAATTGATATCCTGTAAAAACTGAAAAAAGACCTACTACAATATACCACAGCATTGAAAAGCTTTCAATCAACGAAGCACGATAATAATCAAGTATATTTTCAGAATATTTTTTCCCGTAGCTGAGCATAATCAATATAAAACCCGCCGCAATGACAACTCCCCCGGAGAAAGCACCTCCAGGTGAAATATGACCATAAAGCGTTATGTAGACACCGTAAACACATATAAATGGAAATATTATTTTGCTAACGGTTTTAAGATAAGTACTTCCATTATGTCTAAAATAACATTTTTTTTCGTTCTTTAGCATTGCAGCTACCGCCAGAACAGACGTATAAAGCACAGTGGCCTCGCCGAGTGTATCAAAACCTCTATAATCATAAAGGATTGCAGCAATTGAGCTTAAAACCCCGGTATCGTCTAATACATCGTCGACATATTTTTTTACAACATAATTATTTAGATAAGAAGTATTTTCTCCACTACCGAAAGGTGGTAATTCCGAATTTACAAAAAGCAAAAGTATAAAAAGCGATATAGAAATAAAAAAATAGATATATTTTTTCATATTAATCCCACCGACCACCCATTTTCTTAATCGCAATAACGAACAGAATAGTTGTTATGCCAGCCCCAACGGCCGCCTCTGTTATCGCCAGGTCAGGCGCTTTTAATTCGAGCCAAACAATGGCCATTATGAAGCTGTAAACAGAAAATATAACGACAGCCGAGACTATCTCTTTTTTGATATATACTACCAATGAGCAGAGAATTAATATCACCAGCAGAAAAAGATTAAAAGCTTCATCCAACCATTGCATTCTACTTTTCTCCTTCATCGAAGATAAATTTTCCTTGAGCCGTTGGCAATTTATTATTATACGCAACCTTAGAAATCAAATGGGCAGCTACTGGATTTGCTATCCAAATCAAAGCGACTATAAAAAGGAGTTTCAGGGATTCAATAGAAATACCGTACCTCATCGCCAGCGAAAGAGTAACAAAGCCTAATCCTAGGGTATCGCATATCGTAGCCGCATGAAGCCTTGAGTACAAATCTGGAAGGCGCACTACGCCCACTGTTGAAACAATAAAGAAAAATATTCCTATGTAAAAGGTTATATAGGATAATATAATCATTTTAATCACTCTCTTTACGATAGCCATCGATAAATTTGAAAACTGCAATAGCTGCTATGAAGTTTATTAAAGCATATACTACGGCAACGTCAAGAAAAACAGGTTTATTTCTGATATAAGATAAAATAGAAATAAGTGCTACAGTCTTTGTGTTAACTATATTCGTTATTACGACTTTTTCGAGAACTCCCTTTCTATTTATACTAATCAGAATGGATACGATTATTGTAATGCAGAGGATTATGCCTCCTAGAGTTTTAAATATCTCAATTTCCATAAAAGGCATCCTCCAACTCCAAAATAACTTTTTCCATGGGCCACTCAACCATTTCTTCAGCATTTTGCGAGTTTAAAGCATGCAGTATAAAAGTATCGTTATAAAAATCTATTGTCAACGTGCCTGGAGTCAACGTTATTGTTGTAGCAGCTATAACCTTTCCTAAATTGGTCTTAAATCTTTTTCGAACCTTTATAAACCTTGGTGAGACATTAATTTTCCTTGACATGACAATCTCAGTCACCTGAATTCCAGCTTTTAAAATACAACTTATTAAATTTATTACATATTTAAGAAATGAGAAGATTATTATGAGATTTATTCTCTTAATATTTGAAGTATAGAAATATTTTCTATAAACTTCCATTGTAAAAACAATTGCCACCAACCCTAATGATAGATTTATAAAATCTGTTTTTCCAGAAGAAACAAGCCAAAAAACGAAGACAACAGGATAATAGTACACAAGACCCTTCATAATTCCCTCCTTACAAAATCAGCATAGCATCGCCGAAGCTGTAAAACCTGTATTTTTCTTTTATTGCCTCATTATACGCCGTCATAATCAGTTCTTTATCGGCAAAGGCGCACACCAACATGAGAAGTGTGGATTCAGGCAAGTGAAAATTAGTAACCAATCCATCCACCACTTTGAATCGGTAACCTGGATATATAAAAAGGTCCGTCCATCCGCTTTGGCCTTTGACAAATCCATTTTCATCGGCTACTGTTTCCAAGGTCCTTGTGGAAGTCGTACCTACCGCAATAACTCTTTTCCCTTGCTGTTTTGTTGCATTAATTATTCGCGCTGTTTCATCATCGACTTCAAAATATTCATGATGCATTTTGTGCTGTTCCACTTTCTCCTCTTTTACTGGCCTGAAAGTTCCTAGGCCGACGTGCAAAGTTATATGACAAACCCTCACACCTTTTTGCTCTATCTTATTCAATAGATCTTTAGTAAAATGAAACCCTGCTGTGGGTGCAGCAGCGGAACCGGGTTTTCGCGCATAAACTGTCTGGTATCTCTCCTTCTCTTCCAGCTCCTTTTTAATATAAGGAGGGAGTGGCATCTTACCGAGTTCATCCAAAACATGTTCAAAAATCCCCTCATAGTAAAATTCAACTATTCGGCCGCCAGCATCAGTATAATCCAAAACCTTTGCCCGAAGCCTGCCGTCGCCAAAAGTAAATTCAGAACCCAATTTGGCTCTTCTGCCGGGTTTTACTAGAATTTCCCATTTATCTTTTTCGATTCTTTTTAAAAGGATAAATTCTATTTTCCCTCCTGTATCCTTCCTTGTTCCTAATAACCTGGCGGGAATCACTCTTGTATCATTAAGAACTAAACAGTCACCTTCTTCCAAGTAGTCAATGATGTTTTCGAAAATCCTGTGCTCAAAACTTCGTGTCTCCCTGCGTACTACCATTAATCGCGATTTATCCCTTTCCGGGAGCGGTTCCTGAGCTATAAGCTCTTCGGGTAGTTCGTAATAGAATTCTTTTACGTCCATTGCTCATTCACATCCTTTTTTTGTGTATTTTAGTTCAGCTCTACATCAGTATAGTAATGTAGCAAAATCTCTTTAAAGGTATATCCGTTTTCTGCCATAACTTTTGCTCCCCACTGGCTCAATCCGACGCCGTGACCGTTGCCCTTTCCCCTTATTTCAAAGCAGCCGCCTGTAACCGGAAATTCTTTAGAAACTTGAGAACTCATTATATGTACTATACTGCTCGATAAAACTACTTCTTTGTTGCTTGAAACTACAGTTTTCCCCATTAACTGGTAAAGCGGTATCACATCCTTTCCATTAGCAGTGATATATAATACATTGTCTGCTAATATTTCGAATAAATTGCTTTTAAGCTGTAATGCGTTTCGTATTTCCGTCCCTGAAAGCACTTTTTCTCCGTAAATCCCCCTTACCAACAATTTTTTTACTCTTCCCGACGCGCTTTTTTCGATTATTTCCAAATCGTAAACTTGAGTTTGAGGAATCTTTACCACCCATGTGCCGTTCTGTGCTTGCAAACTAAACTCATCATTTACGGACTTTAAATACGGAAGTTGGATGCCAAAGGCATCACCGCTGTTCTCGGTAATACCGCCGCTGTTCGAGTGATACAGCGCTAATATGGGCTTCCCTTTATAGGTCAATACCTGCCCTTTTGTCATGTCTACGGCTTCGTTGGTCCTGGGATGTTCACCATCGTACCCGCTGTAAACCTGGTCGCCTGTTCCCCCCGTGACATCAAAGCTTGCCTTCCCTGCTTTTTTCAATATGTTATAAACAGCGTAACTTCTCGAAGCCACTGCCTGAGCTTTTAGAGCCTCCATTGGCCAGGAAGGAGGCATTTCGTTCGGAAGAACACCATAAAGATATTCTTCCAGGCCCAACTCATTTATCACAGTTAATCCGCCGTTGGAAGACGGTAAGAACTCAATAACTCCTCTATATCTTCGACCGTTCAATGAAAGAAAAACATTGTCTTTTGCGCTTTTGACATAAAGTGGGACATCAACAGGAAGGGGCAAATTAATTTCGGCAAGCAAAGATTGTCCTTTAAACTCTATGTATTTCCCGGACATCAAAAGATCCTTCATCACATCAGAATTGACATAAGTGGTCTCTCCAGATTTTATGGTTACATTTATCGTTTTTTCCGGCAAATTGCAGATGGGAATGAAAGAATTTTGTTTTTTTATTCCTATGACAAACCCTTCCTCGGCCGCTAAAGTATAAGATGTTTTAGCCGTATTATCATAAAAAAGACCTACTCGAATTGTTGGAGGCAAATTCCCGCCAGCTTCTGCATTATTAAAGCTTATTGCCAACGCAATTACCAAAACAACAAGAAGCTGCAGTATTTTTTTTTGCATATTACACCTCCGTTTATCTACGTATTATGTTTAAAATTAACACCTCTTTCACCTCTTGGAAGACTCTTTTTGTATTCCTAGATGCTCATAAGCTTTATCGGAAACCATTCGTCCCCTTGCTGTACGCACTATGTACCCTTCTTTTATAAGGTAAGGTTCATATACATCTTCTATGGTAGAAGCTTCTTCATTTAAAGCAGCAGCCAATGATTCTATCCCCACGGGACCGCCATTAAATTTTTCGATAATTGTTCTTAATAATCTTCTATCCTCTTGATCAAGACCGCAAGTATCAACTCTTAACAAATTCAATCCTTCCATTGCTACTTTTTCCGTTACAACTCCATCGGCTTTTACATCCGCGTAGTCACGAATCCTTTTTAATAACCTGTTTGCTATTCTAGGAGTACCTCTTGAACACGAAGCTATTCTTTCTGCTGCTTTTTCTTCCAAAGCAACGTTTAATATCTGAGCAGACCTTTTTAGTATTTTCACCAATTCATCCTTGCTGTAAAAGTCAAGGTGACACCTGATACCGAATCGGTCACGAAGAGGCGATGTCAAAGCCCCTGCCTTTGTAGTTGCCCCAACTAAAGTGAAAGGTTTGAGATTCAACCTAATAGAGCGTGCTCCGGGACCTTTACCAATTAATATATCTAATACAAAGTCCTCCATTGCAGGATATAAAATTTCTTCCACGGCAGGATGAAGCCGGTGAATTTCATCTATGAAAAGCAGGTCTTTTTCTTCAAGACTGGTCAGAATAGCCGCAAGGTCTCCTGGCCTTTCTATGGCGGGACCTGAAGTTACTTTTATATTTACCTCCATCTCTCTTGCTATTATGTAAGCCAGGGTAGTTTTTCCAAGGCCGGGCGGCCCGTACAGCAGTACATGGTCTAAAGGTTCGCCTCGTTTCAAAGCTGCTTTTACAAAGATCTTCAGGCTTTCCTTTACCTGGTCCTGGCCTATGTAATCGTCAAAATTTGTGGGGCGAAGTCCAAGTTCAAAATCGGACTCATCTTCTCCTCTTAAAAGCGGTGTAACCAATCTATCTCTCATTGCCACATCAACCCTCTTTTGCAAAACGCTTTAATGCCCCGGCAATTATTTCTTCCACCGTTGTTGCAGCGTCCAATTCACTCAACGCTTTTTGAATTTCTTCATTGCTAAATCCCAAGGTTGAAAGTGCTTCTCTAGCTTCTTGAAGCATTTTCAATGATTCTTTAAATTCGGCACTTACCGCCAAACCTTTAACTTTGTCCTTCAGTTCAAAAACAATTTTACGGGCAGTTTTATTCCCCACTCCCGGCACTGAAGTCAAAACTTTAACATCCTCAGTTGCTATGGCAGAAACAACTTCTTCAGGTTTTAGCCAGGACAAAACTGAAAGGGCCACCTTCGGTCCTATTCCCGAAACCTTATTCAACAAAGTGAACACTTCTCTTTCCAGAGGCTCAAAAAATCCGTATAAATCCATGCCATCATCTTTTAAATGCAAAAAAGTATAAAGAATTATTTTAGAATTCTTGTAAAATTTTACATTATTATATGTATTTAATGAGATTAAACATCTCAGGCCCAACCCAGCAACCTCTATAATTGCGTAATTCGGACTGATTTCTTTCAATTTGCCCTTTAGATATTCCAACATTTTTCAACCTCTCGGAAAGTCAAGGTATTTGTTTTGTATATGATGAGTGAATTTTATCAAATTCACGTGGCATAGCGCTACTGCCAGGGCGTCGGCCGCATCGTCGGGCTTAGGAATCTCATTTAACCGCAAAAGCACCCTTACCATCTCTTGGACTTGAAACTTTTTCGCTCTTCCGTAACCGACAATAGCCTGCTTTACTTCCAGCGGGGTATATTCATAGACTTTGATGTTCTTCGATGCTGCGGCAAGCATGGCCACGCCTCTTGCCTGCCCTACAGTAATAGCGGTTTTGGCATTTTTATTGAAAAAAAGTTCTTCTATGGCTACTGCTTCCGGATTATACGTCTCCATTAAATTCAAATACCCATCGTAAATAGATTTAAGTCTTTCAGCGGTAGAAAGATGGGATTCGGTCTTTATTACGCCGAAATCAACAACCTTTATATTTGCACCTTCAGAAAATAATATTCCGTAGCCGCTGAGAGCTATTCCCGGATCTATTCCCATTATAACCATAAAATCACCCGGTTGTCTATTTCGACAAAAGCATTTAAAATTCCTCTAAAAATAAAATAACTCCTCGAGACACAGTCTCAAGGAAATTGAAAATTAATGGGTAAGGCCTTCGCGGATTTTTAAAAATTCATCCTTAGAATTTATCACTATACCCCTTTCGAGAAGCTTTCGGTCTTCCTCTTTCAAAATTCCGGCCTTAATATCGGTCAGTTCAAGTAACTTTGACTCTTTTCCGGGTTTACCCTGGAAAAGCGCTACATAACCTTCGTAAAGTCCTATATAGTAATGTTCTTCGCATATACCATCTATTAATTTGGTCAAAACTGCCCTGTTGTTAGAAAAACTTTCTATTTTCCATTCTTTAAATTCTTCCTGCAGTCTAGATTTTGTATATCCTACATACTTTTCATCGACAAGCATTTCATTTCGCTTTTCATGTCCACATTCTTTGTATCGAGTTATAAAAATTATTTTTGCCCCCGGTTCTAACGTTTCTTCCGGAAGTTGAATAGTCTCGGCATTTTTTAAAGATCTGTCATCCGGTTTTTTTGATTCGAATATCGCTGAATAATATCCGAATAAAAATCCTGCTGATATCAATAATGCGACCATAAAGATGAAAATTAAAATTTTTTTGGGCATACATCTTCCTCCTTACAACTCTTCGAAGGAAAAGTATGCCCTATTTTAATAAAAACTATTCATTACTAGTTAGCAGATTCATAATTGGTATATACATTTTGAACGTCATCGTGGTCGTCTAAAGCCTCTAGCAATTTTTCCATCATCTCACCGTCTTTTTCCGATAAAGTCATAGTAGTTTTGGGAAGGTAAGTTATTTCAGCCGAAGAAAGTTTAACATTATTCTCCTGAAGAACGTTTTTTACAGTTTCGAATTGTTCGGGAGATGTTATAATTTCGATAGAATCTTCTTGCTCCTCTACATCATCCGCACCCGCTTCTATTGCCAACATCATAATCTCTTCAGCATTTATTCCCTCATTCTTTTCTATTATCAATAGTCCCTTCTTCTCAAACATCCAAGCAACACAGCCCGCTTCTCCAAGATTTCCACCGTGCTTGTCGAAAATGTGGCGTAATTCCGCAGCAGTTCTGTTCCGGTTATCAGTCATTACCTCTAAAAGAATTGCAGCGCCGCCTGGGCCGTATCCTTCATACAACGCTTCTTCTAAATTTTCCCCCCCTAGTTCCCCGCTGCCTCTTTTTATAGCCCTAATGATATTCTCGTTGGGCATATTGGCTTCTTTAGCTTTTTCAATAACATCTCGGAGCCTGGAGTTTGCCTCAGGGTCAGGTCCACCTTCCCTAACGGCGACTATTATCATCTTGCTCAACTTTGTATAAAGTTTCCCTTTCTGAGCATCCATTTTAGCCTTTTTATGTTTTATGTTTGCCCATTTAGAATGTCCAGACATACTTTTAACCCCCTTTTTTATCCGCCTTTATGATAAAAACTTAATTAAAACGCTAAAAAGGTGGTTTGAGAGGCAATCTCCTTTTGTGTTCACTTCTAGAATTCATTCTTCTTATTTTTTCTGCGATTTCCTGTGGTGCCTTTCCGGTTAGTATATATTCGTCTAATTGTTCATAAGTTATACCCATTTCGTTTTCATCTGTTTGTCCTTTCCAAAGTCCTGCCGTGGGAGGTTTCTCTATAATATCTTGCGGAATTTCAAGATAACGAGCCAATTCTCTTACTTGCCTTTTAACAAGATTTCCTAAAGGCAATAGATCTGCTCCCCCATCGCCGTACTTTGTGAAGTAACCCACTGTCAGTTCGCTTTTATTTCCTGTCCCTACCACAAGAAAATTGTTTAAAGCAGCGTAATAATATAAAGTTATCATTCGAAGGCGTGGTTTGATATTAGCCACAACTGTTTTATTATCCGTTTTATCCAAGATAGATATGAAGTTGTCAAATATGCTATTCAGGACAATTTTTTTATAAGGAATCTCGAATTTTTCTGCAACCCTTACTGCATCCTCCTCATCTTTTGGATCACTATAGCACGGCATTATAAGTCCGAGGCAATCTTCCTCAAAAGCTTTTTTACAAAGCACGCCTACTACAGCCGAGTCAATCCCTCCACTCAACCCGAAAACAGCCCCTTTAGCCCCTGCTTCACGTACTTTTTCTCTCAGCCAATCCACAAGAGCATTGCACAATTCCTGTCTTTCCACATCCATTCCCTCACTTAGAAAAAATTTAGTACCTAACTTTCATAAAGGTAGTCTTTCCAAAAAGCACATTACCCTGTTTTATCCCAGCTTCCTTAATGCATTTTTCAAATTTATCAACCTCATTTACCGGAATGTATACGTGTACTTGGGCCACTTCACCATAATCCACGTGCTGTATAAAAAAATTATTCTTTCTTAAGACGGACTCCACTTTACTAATAAGCGAATATTCGACGGTAATTTTGTATTCGTTTGCCTTTGTTATTCTCGCTATTCCTGAGTTTTCGATGCCCAACTTCGCGCTCTGACTATACGCGCGAATCAAACCATTCGCTCCTAAAAGAATCCCTCCAAAGTATCTGGTTACAACTACTGCGACGTTCTTTAACTGCTTTGACCGTATAACCTCCAAAACGGGTCTACCGGCAGTTCCGCTTGGTTCCCCATCGTCGCTGGATTTTTGCAGTTCTTTGTTGCCCAATCCTACACAATACGCGTAGACATTATGTGTGGCATCATAATATTTCTTCCTAACGGCGTTTATAAATTCTTCCGCTTCATCTAATGAATTAACCGGTTTAACATTACTTATGAATTTCGATTTTTTAATCGTCAAAGTGGTTTCTGAAGGTTTTTCTACCGTTAAAAATTCAAGCATGGACCAAACCTCGGTACTTTAATGTTTTTTGTCTCCACACACATTGTATTATCATAAATTATCCTGAAAAAGTCAATATCGAATGTAAAAGAGGAGGCAGAAAGGCCTCCTCTTTAGCGACAAAATCTATTTACTTGTAAAATATGTGATTCCCTATAATAGTTGTGATCGGTCGGGACCTTACCCATGCATTAGTTGTCTTAGCAGGATTGTAAAATCCTATAGCCCCTCCAGTGGGGTCCCATCCTCCTATAGCGTCCTGAACTGCCCTTCTTGCGGTCTCGTTGGGAGTCATGTAAATCTGACCATCTTGTACTGTACAGTACTGATATAACCCATTTACCTTTTGAAAAATTACTTCCGGAATTGTATTGGGATATAAAAGGCTGTTTACTCTATTCAAGACTGTTGCCGCAACTGCAACTTGTCCTATATAAGGCTCCCCTCTTGATTCGGCGTAAACTAGCCTCGCAAGTAAATCGATATCTCTTGCAGAAAATCTTCCTATACTAGATCTTGAAACACTATTAATTTCCAACGCCCTTAATGTTTGCGGCCCAACAATGCCATCAACCTTTAGGCTGTTTGCTTTTTGGAATCTCATTACCGCATCTTTTGTAATCGGGCCAAATATTCCATCTACTTTCCCGCTCCAAAAACCCAGGCTGTTCAGCCTTGATTGTAGTTGGGCTACGTCCTGCCCCCTGCTTCCTTCTTTAAGTATTCTATCTCCTAAATTTTCTGCAAGAGCAGTTGTCATTCCAAGCAATACAAACAAAAAAATTAAAAGTATAACTTTGTGAAATATTTTTTTCACGAGCTCTCCCTCCTTTAATCATTTCGAGACCGCAAGAGTTTTTTATAGTATACCATGGTAATGTGCTCTTGACAAAGTGGCTAAAGCTCCTTAATCTTTGGTATACTGGTCGCTCGTAATCTCATTTTCGATCTCGGTCAGAAAACTTAAAATAACGGTACTATGCTTAGAATTTGCGCAGGATGGACACTGCTGTCAAACGTGGCTCATGCTGTTATATGTGGAAAAATAAACCCATTTAAAATTTGTATAAAATAACAAAAAATCCCCCTACAGAGGGGATCTAAAATCGTTTTTAAAAAATAAAATGGCTCCTCGAGTAGGATTCGAACCTACGACCCTCCGGTTAACAGCCGGATGCTCTACCGCTGAGCTATCGAGGAACGCTTTTAAAATATATCGGCAAAGATTTCGGCAGCGTCCTACTCTCCCGGGGAATACTCCCCAGTACCATCGGCGCTGGAGGGCTTAACCTGTGTGTTCGAAATGGCTACCGGTGTTTCCCCTCCGCTATGGCCACCGAAATCTTCTTTCCCTATTCTATTCCTTCCCCTGCACCCTCAAAATCACACAGCGGGTATGCTCCTCCTTGGTCAAGCCCTCGACTCATTAGTACCGGTCGGCTCAAGGCCTCACAGCCCTTACACCCCCGGCCTATCTACCTGGTCGTCTCCCAGGTGTCTTACCCCCTCTTCAGGGTGGGATACCTTATCTTGGGGCAGGCTTCGCACTTAGATGCCTTCAGTGCTTATCCCTCCCGGACTTGGCTACCCAGCTGTGCCCTTGGCAGAACAACTGGTACACCATCGGTCCGTCCACCCCGGTCCTCTCGTACTAGGGGCAGTACCCCTCAAGTATCCTGCGCCCGCAGCGGATAGGGACCGAACTGTCTCACGACGTTCTGAACCCAGCTCGCGTGCCGCTTTAATGGGCGAACAGCCCAACCCTTGGGACCTGCT